>JALONX010000143.1 GCA_025454695.1 Chloroflexaceae bacterium | reverse complement strand
GGCGCGGGTGAGGCGCTGGGTGCCGCCCGCACCAGGGATAATGCCGATGTTGATCTCCGGCTGGCCAAACTGGGCCGACTCACTGGCCACAATCATATCGCACATCATCGCCAGCTCGCAGCCGCCGCCGAGGGCATAGCCGCTCACCGCCGCCACGATGGGCTTCTTGCGCCGGTTGATTTTGTCCCATTTGGCGATCATCCCGCGCTGCACCATGCTGGTGGGAGTGGCCTCGGCCATGGCCCGAATGTCGGCCCCGGCGGCGAAGGCCCGCTCATTGCCCGTCAGCACCATGCAGCGCACGGCCTCGTCGGCGTCCATCTGGGCAATCAGGTCAATCAATTGATCGATCAATTCGGGACTCAGGGCGTTCAGGGCCTTGGGGCGGTTCAGTCGCAGCGTGGCCACCGAACCGTTGATCTCGTGCAGTACCAGAGCTTCGTCACTCATAGCATTCCTTTTCGTTGTGTGCTACACCAGTTGGGCAGATGATACGGCGGGGGGCTGCCGCTGTCAAAACGGAACTATGCAAGAAACGCAGAGACACAAAGGCGCAGAGACGCAGAACTAAGAAGTACTGTTTTCCACGTTTGCGTAATTTATGTAATTTTCAGATAAATAAATGAGGGTGTGTGACTTTGCTCATAACTCATAACTCATAACTCATAACTCGTAACTCGTAACTCGTAACTCGTAACTCGTTATTTTTCTCGCGCTTTTGTGGTAGCATGGGAAAAGTGAATCTGTTCAAGAATTAGGACTAACGATGGATAGTTTTACTTTGTGAAGAATGGTACAATCTTAGCGACGCCGGATTGCTGGCGAAAACAGATGCATTGGAGGAAAGCATGCTCACGAAAAAAAGGCCCGTTTTTCTGACCCTATTGTTGACGCTTATGGCGTTGCTCGCCGCATGTGGCGCACCGGCAACCAGCACCGCGCCCACCGCTCCGGCTGATCCGGCTGCTGGTGGGGCAACCGCCGCCCCCAGCGGTCAGACCGTGACGCTGCGGACGGGTGTGGTGCCCCAGAACATTATTTATGCCCCGGTGTATGTGGGCATTGCGCGGGGCTACTTCCAGCAGGAGGGCATTACGCTGGAACTGACGCCGCTTCAGAGTGGCAACGAGGCAGTGGTGCAGCTGGCAGCCGGGCAGTTTGATGTCGCAATCGGCGGCGCAAACGCGGGCCTGTTTAACGCCGCCGCCCGTGGGGTGAAGTTTACGATTGTAGCCCCGCTTCACAGCGAACGGCAGCCCGTGGCCTCGCCGCTGGTGATCAGCCCCAAGCGCGCCGGTGAAATCACCAGCATTGCCGACCTGAAGGGCAAGAAAGTGGCTGTGAACGGCATGGGCGCAGGCACCGAATATTGGATGAGCCAGGCCCTGGCGCAGGGCGGCCTGACCATGCAGGACGTGGAACTGACCGCCCTGCGTTTCCCTGACATGCCCGCTGCCCTGGAAAGTGGCGCGATTGACGCCGCCATCCTCACCGAGCCGCTCACCACCATCAGCAAAGACCGGGGCCTGGTGCAGGTGCTGGCCGATGACTTTATCAATGGTTTTACCGCCACCTACGTCTACATGGGTGAGCCGCTGCTGAACGGCCAGCCTGAGGTAGCCCAGGCCTTTATGCGGGCCTACATGCGGGCCGTGCGCGACCTGCAGGGCGATTATATGACCGACGAAGTTGCTGCCATTCTGGAGAAGGACACCGGCGTACCCGCAGCGGTTCTCAAGCGCATCAACAAGCCCCAGTTCGACCCGAGCGGGCGCGTGCCGGTGGAGAACCTGCAAGCTATGCAAGCCTACTTCCGCGAGCGCGGCCTGCTGGAATTCCCCACTGACCTCGACATCAACACCTTCGTCAACACCAAACTGGCGGAAGAGGCTGTGGCAGCGCTGCGGTAGGGAGAGATTAGCGGTTGGAGATTGGGGATTTAGGCAAGGTTCTGACAGGATTTACAGGATTTACAGGATTTCGCTCTTGCGAACGTTGTGTTGGTGACAAACTGTAAAGTAACCTGACTGCTTCTGAAACCTTGTCTTAGTGGGAAACTCATCTTGTCATCTTGTCAAGCAGGCTCCGGTCTCCGGTCTCCGGTCTTCGGTCAAAAGAAATATGTCCGCACCAAAAGTTTCCATCCAAAACCTCAGCGTCACCTTCGCTAGCCGGGGCGGCCCGGTGGAGGCCCTGGCCGAGGCCAGCATGCACGCCGCCGATGGCGAACTGGTCTGCATTGTGGGGCCAAGCGGCTGCGGCAAAACCACCATGCTGCGGGTGCTGGCCGGGCTGCAAGACGCGACTCACGGCAGCGCGTTTATTCGCGACGACGGCAGCAAGCGCCCGCTGAAGGGCATGGTCTTTCAGGGGGCCGGGCTGTTCCCCTGGATGACGGTGGCCCAGAATGTGGCCTACGGTTTGCAGATGCAGGGCCTGCCCCAGGCGCAACGGCAGCCCATCGCCGAACACTGGATCGGCGCGATTGGCCTGGAGCGCTTCGCCAACGCCTACCCGGCCCAACTCTCCGGCGGCATGCAGCAGCGGGTTGGCCTGGCCCGCGCCTTCGCCTATAATCCCCAGGTGCTGCTGATGGACGAACCCTTTGGCGCACTGGACGCCCAGACCCGCGTGCTGCTGCAACAGGTGCTGCTTCAGCAGGTGGAACGGGAGGCCCGCACGGTGCTGTTTGTCACCCACAGCATTGAGGAAGCCCTGACCATTGGCGACCGCGTGCTGGTGATGTCGGCCCGCCCAGGGCGCATGCTGGCGGAGTTCGCCGTGCCCTTCGCCCGCCCCCGCGACGCCATCGCCCTGCGCGGCGACCCGCAGTTCGGCGCACTGGTGAGCGAGATCTGGGCGGTGCTGCGGGGGGAAGTTGTAGGTAATGCGTAATGCGTACTACGTAATTCGTACTGCGTGAAACGTGAAACGTGAGGCGTGAGGTGTAAAATCAAATATTGATAGATAGTGTGTATGTTGTCACCCTGAGCGAAGCGAAGGGTCTTAGCCCAAGGTCGCACAAGATTCTTCGCTTCGCTCAGAATGACAGATGGCCACATGCAGCCAGATTTAATGTAAGCTGTGAGGTGTGAGACGTAATCTCAAGGCAAATAAAGGAAATAAAGGAAATCACGCCCCAATGCTCAACACTATTTCCCTTATTTCCCTTATTTCCTACACTGCGTCTCTGCGTTAAATGTTCGGAAAATCGAAAATCCAAAATGAAAACTCGCTGGTTATCCATTTTATCCCCCATCTTGCTGCTGGCTGCATGGGAAGCGGCAGTGGCGCTGGGCTGGCTCAACCGCATTTTCTACCCGCCGCCCTCGGAGGTATTTGCCACCCTGGGTCGCCTGGTTGCCAGTGGCCAACTCCTCAACGACGTGGGCATCAGCCTGTGGCGCATCGCCCTGGGCTTTCTGCTGGGCGGCCTCCCGGCGGTGGTGGTCGGCCTGCTGATGGGCATCAGCCCGACGGTGCGGGCGCTGGTGCAGCCGTTGGCCGCCGCCATCTACCCCGTGCCCAAAATCGCCCTGCTGCCGCTGGTGATTGTGGTGCTGGGCATCGGCGAGGCCAGCCGCGTGGCCACCATCGCCCTGAGCGTCTTCTTTCTGGTGGTGCTGAACGTGGCCGCCAGTGTGACGCAGGTGGACGGGCGCTACTTTGAGGTGGCCCGCTCCTTTGGCGCATCCCGCCGCGATCTTTTCTGGACGGTGGCGCTGCCGGGGAGCCTGCCCGGCATTCTCACCAGCATCAAGCTGGGCATGGGCTTCGCCCTCACGCTCATCGTCGGGATTGAATTTGTAGGCGCTGACAGCGGCATCGGCCACCTGATCTGGCGGGCCTACGAAGTGTATGCGATTGACCGCATGCTGGCCGGGTTGGTGGCGGTGGCCCTGGTGGGCTGGCTCATCAGCGTGTTGTTGGACGAAGTGGAACGACTGTTGGTACCCTGGCAATCAACCCAATTACGACCAAAGGATGCTTCAATGGAACGATTCTGGCGCGTCTGGTGGCCGACCCTGCGGCCCTGGAGTTACACCGCAGCGGTGATCCCGGTGGTGCTGGGCACGGTGGTTGCCGCCGCCGATGGACGCTTCAACCTCTGGATTTTTGTGCTGGCGCTGGTTGGCTCGGTCGCCATTCAGGCGGGCACGAACCTGGTGAACGAATATTACGACGACCAGAAGGGCCTGGACAAGGTGCAGGTGCATGGCATCGGCGGCTTCATTCAGAAGGGCGAGTTGCGGGCCAGCCAGGTGCTGGTGGCGGGCATTGCCGCCTTTGCCCTTGGCGCGGGCATCGGCCTCTACCTGGTGAGCGTCACCGGGCCGTTTATCTTCTGGCTGGGGCTGGCGAGCGTGCTGGTGGGCTTCTTCTACACCGCTGGCCCGTTTCCGCTGGCCTACAATGGCCTGGGCGAAGTCGCCGTCTTCATCTTTATGGGGCCGGTCATCGTCATCGGGGCCTACTACGTGCAGGCCCAGAGCCTGCCCTGGCACGTGTTGCTGGCCTCGCTGCCGGTGGGCTTTCTGGTGGCGGCTATTCTGCACGCCAACAACCTGCGCGACATAGACATTGACCGCCAGTTCAACAAGCGCACGCTGGCCACGCTGCTCGGGCGGCAGGGCGCAATTGTCGAATACTACCTGCTCGTTGGCGGCACCTACGTGGTGCTGGCGGGCCTGGTGCTGGGCGGCATCGCCCCCTGGCCCACCCTGGTGACGCTGCTCACCCTCCCCACCGCCATCAAACTGATGCAGATGGCCAGCCGCAACAACACCCCCGCCACGCTCCAGCCGGTGCTACGCCAGACGGCCAAACTCCACGGCCAGTTCGGCATGCTGATGATTGCGGGCTGGGCCGGGGCACTGGCGGCGGCGGCGTGGTTGTAGTCTGCTGCCCTGAAACGTGAAACGTGAAGAGAGTCAGTCTCACGTTTCACGCTTCACGCTTCACGCCACAAAGCCCTAAAAGAGAAAAAGTACGTTTGCCCCGTGCCCACGCATCGTGCCCCAGGCCCTGCGAACCGCACGAGTCTGCGGGCAGCGTGAGACTCATAGGCCGGGTACCACGAGTTACGAGTTACGAGTTACGAGTTACGAGTTACGAGTGAAACGTACTGCGTACTGCGTGAAGCGTACTGTGTAATTACCGTTATCTTGTCATCTTGTCATCTTGCCTGCCCTGAGCTTGTCATCGTGTCATCTTGTCATCGCAGCGCTGCGCCTCTGCGTTTTCTGCCAACTGCCAACTGCCATTGACATGCCCCGCGACGACGGCTATCATGCAGCCACACGCCCAACCGCAGGAGTACAGCGATGATTGATAGGTTCCCGAATCCAACCTTAGTACTCCGCTCGCTTGATGCGAACTGGAACTATGAGCGCTGGGAACGCGAATTGCCCAACGACGGCAACCGCTACGAGGTGATTCACGGTGTACTCTATCGAACAAGTGTGCCCAGTAACTTCCACCAATGGGTCGTCCGGCGTCTTGGTCGTTTCGTCGGCGTGCCTCTGGATGACGCGGAACTGGCCTATGTTTTTAACGGGCCGATTGGCGTGCTGATGCCCGGCTGTGAGCCGGTGCAACCCGATTTTGTGCTAGTGCGGCGCGAGCATGCCGCCATCATCACCGACAAACGCATTCGTGGCGTGCCAGACCTTATCGCCGAAGTGCTGTCGCCCAACAATCAGGAGCAGGATACCGAAACCAAGCGGCGGGCCTATGCCCGAGCCGACGTGCCCGAATACTGGATTGTGCGCCCGCAGACCCGCGATGTGCTGGTGTGCCGCGACCCCGACGCAACGCTGGGCGACTACACCACCACCCAGCTCCTTGGCTCCGACGCCGACCTGGCACCACTGCACTTCCCTGTCTCCCTCCGCATCGCCGATCTTTTCAGTGGCGCACCAGACACAACGCTGTGACGAGTGAACACAGTGCTGAGTGCTGAGTGCTGAGTGCTGAGTGCTGAGTGCTGAGTGCTGAGTGCTGAGTTACGCAGTACGCAGTACGCAGTACGAAGTTGGCGACTAATCTCTAATCCCTAATCCCATGCTCCACCTCCACACCATCCGCCTCCCCGCCATTCCACCTGAAGCCGCAAACAGCTTTCCCTTTCGGGTGCCCGCCATTGCCAGCATGGTCGGCGGCGAGCTGGAACTGACGGCGGACGTGACCTTTTTTATTGGCGAAAACGGCTCCGGTAAGTCAACCTTGCTGGAGGCGATTGCCTGCGCCGCAGAGTCCGTGGCGGTGGGCAGCGACCACCTGGGCCAGGATCGTTCGCTGGATGGGGTGCGGCGGTTGGCGGATTGTTTGAAGCTGAGCTGGCGCAAACGCACCCGGCGCGGCTTCTTTCTGCGGGCCGAGGATTTTTTCGGCTACGCCCGCCGCATGCAGGAACTCAAGGCCGAGGCCGAAGCCGAAATTCGAGCCATTCACGAGGACTCAGAACGCTCGGCCCTGGCCCGCAGCCTGGCCAGCATGCCCCATTCCCGCACCATTCACGACTTGCGGCGCTCCTACGGCGATGGGCTGGACTCAGTCTCGCATGGCGAAAGTTTTTTCACCCTCTTCAAGTCACGCTTCGTGCCCGACGGACTCTACCTGCTTGACGAGCCAGAAGCGCCGCTTTCGCCCATGCGCCAGATCGGGCTGCTCTCGCTGATCAAAATGGCGGTGGAAGAAAAAGGCGGCCAGTTCATCATCGCCACCCACTCGCCCATCGTCATGGCCTACCCCGGTGCCGCCATCTACAGCTTCGACGGCGGGCACATTCGCCCCGTGACCTACGACGAGGCCGAACACGTCAGCCTCACCCGCGACTTCCTTAACCACCCACAGCGGTATCTCAAGCATCTGTGATGCTGACCGAAGACCGGAGACCGAAGACCGGAGGATTGAAGATTGACAAAACGCGAAGGAAATGAAGGAAATGTGGGAAATAGTTCTGAGCGTGTGGTCAAAATTACTTTTAATTCCTTTATTTCCCTCCGGGGTACGCCTCACGCCTCACGTTTCACGTTTCACGTTTCTCAGCGTGCAGTACGTTGCAATCATAACTCGCAACTCGTAACTCGTAACTCGTAACTCGTAACTCCTGCAATCTTGTCATCTTGTCATCTTGCCATCTTGTCAGTAGAATGACGCTGCCACTCGTAACTCGTAACTCGTAACTCGTAACTCGACATGAGGTAATAATGACAAAACCCTTTGGCCTCTGGCCCAGCCCGATTACGCCCCGCAGCATGGCGGGCAGCCTGCGCCTGAATGATGTGCAATGGGACAGCGACGGCACAACGCTGGTGTGGAGCGAGGGCCGCTCCGACATGGGCGTGCTGGTGGCCGCGCCTGCCGACGGCAGCCAGGCCCCCCGCGACCTGACGGTGGAACTTTCGGTGCGGGCAAAGGTGGGCTACGGCGGCGGCGAATTCACCGTTGGCGGTGGCCAGGTCTACTTTGTGGAAGCGAAGTCGGGCCGCCTCTACCGGCAGGCCCTGGCCGGGGGCCGCGCCCGCCCCATTACCCCGGCCTTTGGCAACGCCGCTGCTCCGGCCCTCTCGCCCGACGGCAGCCGCCTGCTCTACGTTCACTCCTACGAGGGGCGCGATGTGATCGCCCTGGTGGACGCGGCGGGCAAAGGCTGGCCCCAGCAGCTGGTCAGCGGCCACGACTTTTACATGCAGCCCACCTGGCACCCGGATGGCCAGCAGTTTGCCTATGTGGCCTGGAACCACCCGCTGATGCCCTGGGACGGCGCGACGCTCTACCTGGCGACGGTGAACGGTGACGGCAAACTGGAAGGGGCCCGGGAGATTGCTGGCGGCAGCGATGAGTCGGTCTTTCAGCCTGCCTTTTCGCCCGATGGTCGCTTTCTGGCCTATGTTTCCGACGCTGGCGGCCAGGGCCAGGTCTGGCTGTGTGAACTGGCCAGTGGCACCAGGCGGGCGCTTACCTCTGGCACGGCGGACTATGGCCAGCCTGCCTGGGTGCAGGGCATGCGCACGCTGGCCTGGAGCCACGACAGCCAGCAGATCTACGCACTGCCCAACGCGGCGGGCTTCCGCACCCTGGTGGCTTTACCAGTGGCAGGTGGCCCGGCCCGGCCCATCGCCCTCGGCGACGACTACAGCTGGCCCCGCCAGCCCGCCGCTTCCCCCACCGACGGGCGGATGGCCCTGCTCGCCTCCGGCAGCACCCAGCCCGAACGGTTGATTACGGTGGACGGCGAGCAAACGCGGGTCTTCCGCCGCACCACCACCGAGAATGTGACGCCGGGCGAACTCACCCCGGCCCGCGCCGTGACGTGGGAGTCGGCGGGCGGCGTGCCGGTGCATGGGCTGCTCTACCTGCCCCGTGGCTTTGAACCGGGCGCAACCCTGGCCCCGCCCGCGATTGTGCGCATCCACGGCGGCCCCACCAGCCAGGCGGTCAGTTCCTACAACGACGGCGTGCAGTTCTTCACCACCAGGGGCTACACCGTGCTGGATGTGAACTATCGCGGCAGCACCGGCTACGGGCGCGACTACATGCTGACGCTGCGGGGCAACTGGGGCATTTGTGATGTGGAAGACGCGGTGAGCGGGGCGCAGTTTCTGGCGGCCCAGGGCTACGCCGACGGCGGTCGCATGGTGATTATGGGCGGCAGCGCCGGTGGCTACACCGTGCTGGAAGCGCTGTGCCGTGCGCCGGGCGTGTTTCGGGCCGGGCTGTGTCTATATGGTGTGTCCAACATGTTTGCCCTCGCCGCCGACACCCACAAGTTCGAGGAGCGCTACCTCGACTCACTGCTAGGCCCACTGCCGGAGGCCAGCGCCATCTACCGCGAACGTTCGCCGCTGTTTCATGCGGAATTGCTGCGCGACCCGATTGCAATCTTTCAGGGCGAAGAGGACACGGTGGTGCCCCGCAACCAGTCCGACAGCATTGTTGAGTCGCTGCGGCAGCGGGGCGTGCCCCACGAATACCACGTCTACCCTGGCGAGGGCCACGGCTGGCGCAAGGCCGAAACCATCGAAACGTTCTTCAAGGCCGTTGATGCCTTTTTGCAGCAGTATGTGGTGTTTGGGTGATACAGTGCCTACCTCTAGAACCAGTCTGAAAAGCCTCTCGCAAAGGCGCAAATCTCACAAAGGTTTGCAGCTGGACGTGTCTGGGCCAGCCCTTTGCGGCTTTGCGGCTTTGCGCGAGCTAAAAACCAACCTGTTCAGACAGCTTCTTACATTCCGCTAACATCGCACTAGCATTGCTCTTACATGGCGCTAGCGTTGCTCTTACACTCGGTTGCTACAATGGTCAACGTAATGAGTTGTGACAACAATCTGAAACATAAGGAGATTGAGCGATGTCTACGATGATTGTACGCCGCCCGTTCCGCAACGCATGGAACCTTGGCCCGCTGATGAACGAACTGGCTTGGGAAGTGGTTGCGCCCCGCCGTGGGATGCTGAATGTGGCGATGGACGTAAGCGAGACCGCCGATGGCTACATGGTGGAAGTGTCGCTGCCCGGCGTCAACCCCGCCGATGTGGCGATTAACCTGGAGAACCGCACCCTGACGATTACGGGCGAGCGTAAGCAGGCCGAAAGCGCCGAAGGCGTGCAGTTCCACCTGCGCGAGCGGGCCAGTGGCAGCTTCGAGCGCACGCTGACCTTCCCGGCCCCCATCAATGCCGAGGCGGTGCAGGCGACCTACGAGCACGGCGTGCTGAAGTTGAGCCTGCCCAAGGCCGAGGCAGCCAAGCCCCGCAAGATCGAGATCCAGACCGCGCCCAGCCTGATCGAGAACGGGCAGAACTAACGCGGCACCCTATGCCCTGAGTGGCATTGTATATACAAGCGCCCGGCACAAATATTGTGCCGGGCGTTTTTTGTCAGCGGTGTCACTGTTGACTCAAGCTATGTCGTCCTCGTCGTCGAGATCAGCTTCTTCCAGCCGTTCATAGCTCTGGCGGGCATGTTTAATGTACAGAACCTCAATCTGGTTGGGCTGCATCTGATAGATGATAATCAGGGCAGAGCCGGTAACGACTAGCTCTCGTGTGCCCGGCAGTGTGCCAGGCCTTCCTGTGCGCCTACCCTCGGCTAGCCCTTCAATGGCAGCAATAACACGGTCAGCAAGGCGCACAGCAGCGCTGGGATTTCGTTCGGCAACATAGGCAAGTTGCTGGCGCAGCTGGTCTCTTGCCCGTGAGGAGATGCGAAGATTCACTCGTGCCGCGACGTGGGCTGGCCACGGACAATTGCCTGTAATTCTGCTTTGACATCTTCCCAGTTATAGCCACCACCAGCACGAAGTTCGGCTCGTGCTTCTTCAACCGCTGCCAGCACTTCGGCTTCCTC
>JALONX010000883.1 GCA_025454695.1 Chloroflexaceae bacterium | reverse complement strand
CCCGCCACACCGCCAATGGCCAGGCCGTGCTGGTGGTGACGTTCTGCACCGGCACGCCGCCTGTGGGCACGCCGTTTAGTCCTTTTGCCGAGGAGACCCACCGGCTGTGGCAGCTACGCCCGGAAGATGCGGTGGATGCCCGCCTGCACGAAGACTTGGTGGCGATGAACCTGTTGAGTGTGGACAGCGTCTGGGTTGGCTTGCTGGATGCGATCTACCGCTACCCGGCGGCCTACTACAACAATGATACTCTGTTCGGCCCCAGCGCCGCGGACGACCCGCTGCTAGCGCAGGCGGCTGAGGTGCTGGCGGCGCTGGTGCGGCGCTTCCCCAGCGCGACCTTCTACGCGCCGCTGGCCGTCGGTTTTCATGTGGATCATCAGGCGTTGTGCCAGGCGGCGCTGGCCCTGGTACAGCAGGGAGTCGCCCTGGCCTTCTACGAAGACGCACCCTATGTGCTGACGGCTGGTGCGCTGGATACGCGCATGGCTAGCTTGAGTCCCACCCGTTTCATCCCCAGCGTGGTGAATATTGACGCCAGTCTCAACCGCAAACTCAACGCGGTGGAAGCCTACGCCAGCCAGCTTGCCAGTCTGTTGAGTGGCCCCGTGAGCGTGCGCGCGGCGCTGACGGAGTATGCTGAGGGCCTGCGCCCGGAGATTGGCACCTATGGCGAGCGGGTCTGGCTGGTGCAACCGTGACGATGATACAAACCCCATCTTCTGCCGTGCAACCCCTGGCCCTGGTGGAGCCAGATGCCGCCAGCTGGGACGCCTTCGTTGCTGCTCATCCGCATGGTCACATGTTGCAACAATCGGCCTGGGGCCAGCTCAAGGCCAGCGCGGGCTGGCGCGTGGTGCGAGTGGCGGTGCAGGGAACCGAGAACCGAGCCTGCCCCGAGCGCAGCCGAGGGGAACCAGGAACCGAAAACCAGGTGCTGGACTCATCGCTCATCGCTCATCGTTCATCGCTTCTATCCGGTGCCCAGCTGCTTGTGCGCCAGCGCTACGGCGTGAGTGTGGTGTATGCGCCACGGGGGCCGTTGTTTTCTGGCGATGAAGCGGTGGATGGGCTACTGCTGCAAGGGCTGGAGCGGGTGGCGCGGCGGCGACGGGCGGTGTTTCTGCGGCTGGAGCCGAACCGGCTGGAGGGCGATGCGGAGACGGATGCCCTGCATACCGGGCTGCTGCTGCAAAACTTCCAGGTAGTTGAGACGATTCAGCCCCGCAGCAGCGTGCATGTGAGTCTGGCCCCGCCGCCGGAGCAGCTGTTTGCCAGCTTCAGCAAGGGCCACCGCGCCGACATCCGCCGGGCCGAGCGCCAGGGTGTGACGGTGCGAGTTGGCGGGGCGGACGAGCTTGGCCCATTTTATGCCATTATGCAGGCCACCGGGGCGCGGGCGGCCTTTGGTATCCACAGCGAGGAGTATTACCGCCAGGCCTGGGCACTGTTTCAGCCCCGCAGCCGCCTGCTGCTGGCTGAGCACGGCGGCGAGGTGGTGGCGGCCCACATGGTCTTTGCTGACTCGCAGCGAGGATTGTACCTTTACAGCGGAGCCACCGACGTGGGCCTGAAAACGGGCGCTAATCATCTGCTAGAATGGCACGCCATGCAGTGGGCGCAGGCCAGTGGCTGCACCAGCTACGACCTGTGGGGTATTCCCGATGCCCTGGGGCGGGCCAGCTTCGCCAGCGATGAAGCGACGCGGGCAGCCCTGGAAGCGGAGGCTCAGGCCGACCCGCTGATCGGCGTCTACCGCTTTAAAAAGGGCTTTGGCGGCCATGTGGTGCGCTACCTGCCCGCCTACGACCGGGTGCTGCTGCCACCGTTGTATGCCCTGTGGCGGAGGAGAGTCGGAGTTTAACTCACCGCCGACGACGCCGAGCCATTTTTGCCACAGAGGACACAGAGGACACAGAGCCGGAAAACTAGGACTTGAGACCGTGCCCTGTACATGGGTGACCTGTGTCTTCTAATCTGCATTCTGCACTCTGCACTCTGCAATCACATGATGCACGCGATTATTTTTGACATGGGCAATACCCTGCTACGCTACGCGCCGCCAACGTGGAGCTGGCAGCAGTGCGAAGAAACCAGTATTGACGCGCTCTACTGGGAGCTGGTGGGGCTGGGCTACTGCCAGCGGGTGGATCGCCACGCCTTTTTCACCGAGATGTTCCGACGCATGCAGCTGGGCTGGCAGGCTGCCGTGGCGGGCGAGGCCAACCTGCGCCTCACCGACTGGATTGCCGGTGGCCTCAAGCATTTCCGGGTGCCGCCCACGGTTGCCCCGCTCGAAGAGTTAGCCGCGATTTATGCGGCACCGCTGCGGGCACAGGTGACGGCCATGCCGGGCGCTGCCGAAACGCTGGCCGAACTGCGGAGCCGAGGTTATCGGCTCGGGCTGATCTCAAACACCTCCTGGCCGGGGGAGTTTCATCGGGCCGATCTGGCGGCGTTTGGCCTGATTGAGCAGCTTGAACATCTGACCTTCTCCGGCGAGCAGGCTGTCTGGAAGCCCAATCCGGCCATCTTCCAGCGCACCGACGAGGCATTAGGCGCAACGCCCGGTGAGTCCGTCTTTATCGGCGACAGCCCCACCGAAGACGTTCTTGGGGCGCAAGCGGCGGGCCTGCGGGCAATCTGGATGCACACCCACGAGTTCCCCCTGGCTGACGTGCAGCCCGACGGACAGATCGCGCATCTGGCGGAATTGCCGGAATTGGTTGACGTAATGCGTAAAACG
>JALONX010000142.1 GCA_025454695.1 Chloroflexaceae bacterium | reverse complement strand
TGGGCGCTGGGTTGTTGGCGGCTGGAGACCCGGCAGCACGACCGACGGATCGAGCAGCGCAACGGGACGCCAGATTGGCCAACATTCATTCCCGCCGTCCCATGTAGGAATTTCAATTTCCACATGATCCAGGCATTCGCGGTTCCGGTTGGTGGGCGGCACGATGCTGCCTATGCCTGGGTTGGGGCTGGTGCCACCCTCATCCCGATCCCAGGGCCAGCCGCCAGGCGACGTGCCGCCATTCCCGCCCTCATCCCGATCCCAGGGCCAGCCGCCAGCGGGTGGCGTACCACCATTCCCGCCCTCATCCCGATCCCAGGGCCAGCCGCCAGCGGGTGGCGTACCACCATTCCCGCCCTCATCCCGATCCCAGGGCCAGCCGCCGGGTGGCGTAGTGTTGACGGGCTGGCCCGGTGGCAACTGCTCGCCGATGGGGGCACCGGGCACGCGCCAGCCCGGTTGCACGGGCGTAAAGCCGGGGCGGGGTGGCAGTTCAATCCAGTGGTTGTGGTTGATGGTGCCGCCGCGCCCCTGTTCAAACGAGGCGATGATGTGGGCATGGACACGGGCCATTTGCGCCCCAAGCTGCCCACGGGCGGCCACAATGCCCACAATGATCATCCCGGCGACGACCATGGCCACGCCGGTGACCCCCACATAGTCCAGCGGTTGGGTGCCCCGTTCACTCCGCCATGTTGTGCGTAGCCTGCGCCACCAGGTCATAACTACTCCGTAATGTGTGATGCGTGGAACGTGATGCGTGAAACGTGAAACGTGATGCGTAAAACGTGAAACGTGCTGCGTGCTGCGTGCTGCGTAACTCCTGCATCAGATCACTCGTCACTCGTCACTCGTCACTCGTCCGGCTCCGGTCTCCGGTCTCCGGTCTCCGGTCAAGTGGTTCTCGGTTCTCAGTTCTTCCACTCTGCAATCTACAATCTGCAATCAGAATTGTGAAGGGGTCAGGTGTAAACAGTCTGTAAACTTTTTCCTCGGCGGGTGTTTTGCTCAGGACTGTTACACTTTGTTTACAAAGGTACCTTCCATGTGCCCCCGCCTCCTTGCTACACTGCGAACCAGCAGTTATTTGTTTGTAGCGAGGTGTGCCCATGGCAATTTTAGAAAAGTTAGGCACTGTTGACCGCGCCCGTCTGCTTGAAGACTATGATGTGTTGCACCAGAGCAACCCGCTCACGCGGCTGGCCCGCCACTACCGCGACCGCCTGCTGAAGGAGTCGAACCTTGACCAGCTGGTGCGCCTGCCAACCGAGGTGCTGCGTTCGCGCATTGACGGCCTGGTGAACGGGATGATCCTCGAAGAGGGTCGCGTCATTTCCGGGCGTGACCGGGCCGAGGTGATTAACTTTATTCTGGATGAAACCGTGGGCCTTGGCCCGATTGAGTCGCTCATGCGCGACCCCGGCATCACCGAGGTGATGGTGAACTGGGTCAAACGCCGCGACGAGGACGAGGCGGGCTATGCGCGAGTCTATGTTGAGCGGGGCGGCTTTATTCACCTCGCGCCCGAAATCTGGTTTGAAAACCGCGAACACCTGCTGCATATCATTGACCGCATTGTCTCGCCCCTAGGCCGCCGCGTAGACGAAAGCGTGCCCATGGTGGACGCCCGCTTGCGCGATGGCAGCCGTGTCAACGCCGTGATCCGCCCGCTGGCGGTAGATGGCCCACTGCTCACTATCCGCCGCTTTCGCCGCGACCCCTTTACTGCTGACGACCTGGTTGCAATGGGGGCGTTAACGCCAGACATGGCTGAATTTCTGCGGGCCTGTGTGGTGGGCAAGCGCAACATTCTGGTGAGCGGTGGCACCGGCTCCGGTAAAACCACTCTGCTCAACGTGCTGTCCACTTTCATCCCCCATCATGAGCGCATCGTCACGATTGAAGACGCCGCCGAGTTGCGCTTCCACCGCACTCACCCTCATGTGGCCCGTATGGAGGCTCGCCCACCCAACGTCGAAGGCGCGGGCGAAGTCACCATCCGCCAGCTGGTGAAAAACTCGCTGCGTATGCGCCCCGACCGCATCATCGTGGGTGAGGTGCGCGGCGCGGAAGCGCTGGACATGTTGCAGGCGATGAACACCGGTCACGAAGGCTCGATGACCACCGTTCATGCGAACTCGACCCGTGATGCCTTTAGCCGTCTGGAAACCATGGTGATGTGGGCCGAAGGGGCCAAGGAGCTGCCGCTGCAGGCCATCCGCGAGCAGCTGGTGAGTGCGCTCGACATCGTCATCCAGCAGACGCGCCTGCCCAACGGTAAGCGCAAGGTGGTGAGTGTTTCTGAGGTGCAGGGCGTGCGCCACGGCGAAGTGGTGATGCGTGACATCTTCGTGTTTAATCGCGGACTCAGCCAGGAAGGCGAGATTATTGGCGAGTTCACCGCCACCGGTGCGCGTCCCCGCTGTCTACCGAAAATTGAGCCGGTGCCAGGCGGGCTGGATCGCATCTTCAAGCCTACCTACCTCAACGACACGCTTGGCCCCCACATCCTCCAGAACGAGGCCATCACCGAGATTATGATCAACGGGCCGCACAACGTCTGGCTCGAAGAAAAGGGCAAGCTGCGCCAGGCTCCCGAAATCCGCTTCCGCGACAACGTCCACCTGCTCAACGTCATCAACACCCTGATTGCCCCGCTGGATCGGCGGCTGGATGAGCTGAACCCGACGATTGACGCCGCCCTGCCCGACGATGAGCGCTTTCCCGGCGGCGGGCGCATCAACGCCGTGCTTGACCCGATCTCGCTGGTGGGGCCGGTGCTGACCATTCGCCGCTTCAGCCGGGTGCCCTTCAGCCTGGATCGGCTGGTGGAGTTCGGCAGCATGACAAAGGAGATGGCCGCGTTTCTGCGGGCCTGCGTGCGGGGCAAGCTCAACATTCTGGTGAGTGGCGGCACCGGTTCCGGCAAAACCACCCTGCTGCGGGCCATCGCCAACCAGATTGACCTGAGCCACGAGCGCATTGTGACGATTGAGGACACCGCCGAACTCAACCTTAGCCGCAGCGACGCCAACGCCCTGGGCCTGGAGGCCCGCAAACCCGACCATTTCGGCGAGGGCGAAGTGACCATCCGCGACCTGGTGCGCAACGCCCTGCGTATGCGCCCGGATCGCCTCATCATCGGTGAGGTGCGCGGGGCCGAAGCGATGGACATGTTGCAGGCCATGAACACCGGCCACGACGGCTCGATGGCCACGGTGCATGCCAACTCGCCCCGCGATGCCTTTAACCGGCTGGAAACGCTGGTGATGTGGGCCGAAGGGGCCAAAGAGCTGCCGCTGGCGGCCATTCGTGAGCAGCTGGCCAGCGCCCTCAACATTGTGGTGCAGCAGGAACGGTTGCCCAACGGCAAGCGCAAAGTGGTGGGCATTTCCGAGGTGCAGGGCGTGCGCCACGGCGAAGTAGTGATGCGCGACATCTTTGTCTATCACCGGGGCGTGGACGAGCGGGGCGAACTGGTGGGTGATTTCACCGCCACTGGTGCCCGCCCGCGCTGCCTGCCAAAAATCGAGCCAAAAGCTGGCGGGCTGAACCACCTGTTCCGTTCCACCTACCTGCGCGACACCTTAAACAGCGATATTCTGGCCAACCCTGGGGTGAGCGAAATTATGATCAACGGGCCGCATGATGTCTGGATTGAAGAGAAAGGCAAGCTGCGGCCAGCGCCCGAAATTCGCTTCCGCGACAACCAGCACCTGCTCAACGCCATCAACACCATCATCGCCCCGGTAGACCGGCGGCTGGATGAGCAACACCCCACCGTGGACGTGTCGCTGCCGGACGACGAGCGTTTCCCTGGTGGCGGGCGCGTCAACGCGGTGCTGCACCCGATCTCGCTGGTGGGGCCGACGCTTACTATTCGCCGCTTCAGCCGGGTGCCCTTCACCCTGGATCGGCTGGTGGAGTTTGGCAGCATGACGCCAGCGATGGCCGCGTTTTTGGCCGCGTGTGTGAAAGCCCGGCTCAACATGCTGATCTCCGGTGGCACCGGCTCCGGGAAAACCACCCTGCTGGGTGCGGTGGCCGCCAACATCAACCTCAAGCGCGAGCGCCTGATCACGATTGAGGATGCCGCCGAACTGCGTATCGCGCAGCCCGGCGACCATGTGGTGAGCATGGAAACGCGCCCGCCGGATCGCTTCGGCGAGGGCGAAGTCACCATCCGTCAGCTGGTCTACAACGCCATGCGTATGCGCCCCGACCGCATCATCGTCGGTGAGGTGCGCGGCGCGGAAACGCTCGACATGTTGCAGGCCATGAACACCGGCCACGAAGGCTCGCTCACCACGGTGCATGCCAACTCGCCCAGCGAAGCCTTTAGCCGCCTGGAAACGATGGTGATGTGGGCCAAGGAAGCTGAGTCGCTTTCGTTGCCCGCCGTGCGCCGCCAGCTCTGCGTGCTGAACATTGTGGTGCAGCAGGGCCGCCTGGCCGATGGCACGCGCAAAATCAAGGCTATCTCCGAAGTGGTGGGGATGGATGAGCGCGACCAGGTGCGGGTGGAGGATATTTTCCGCTTCCAGCAGCGCGGCATAGACGCCGAAGGGCGAGTGATTGGCGAACATGTGGCCACCGGCTACCGCCCCAGGGCGCTAGAGGCCATCGCCGCCTACGGCATTCCAACGGAGGGGCTACTATGAGTCTCACCCTGCAAAAGCTCTCGCAAAGCCGCAAAGCCGCCAAGGATTCGCGTGAGTCCGTTTTTGTGCCTTCCTTTGCGTGCTTTGCGCCTTTGCGAGAGATAAAAGATGCTTGCGTTGGCCGACCAGTCCAGGCTGTCGCAGTCGTCCTGCTCTTGCTGGCGCTGCTGGCCATGCCCCGCCCGGCGGCAGCCCTTGAGTTGCCGCCGCCCGACACAGCCAACAGCGACGTGGTGCTGGTGATTGACAATTCCGGCAGCATGCGTGAAAACGACCCCAACTACCTGCGGCTGGCAGCGGCCAAACTGTTTGTTGACCTGGCCGATCCGGGCGACAAAATCTCGATTGTGGTGCTGTCCGACAGCCGCTACACCCGCGTGTTAACCGAGGGTATGATCCCGATTGGCGATGGCCGCAACAGCAATGTGGTTGAGCTAAAACAGGCAATAGATGACCTGCGCAAAGAACCAATGGGCACGGAAACCCACATGGGTAGCGCCCTCAACCTGGCCTATGACCAGCTGGATCGGCTGCCCTCGCCGTTTCAGCGGCACCGCCTGGGCCTGGCCAACCAGCGCCAGTTCGTGGTGATGTTAAGTGACGGCCTGCCTACCGGGGCGGGCCAGCGCGAACTGGTAGATCAGATGGCTGGACGCTTTGAAGCCCGTTCCTACTGGAAGGTTTTTTCGGTGGCGCTGGGGGCCGAAGCCGACCCCGACTACCTGCGCCAGCGGGTAGCAGAGCCGACCGGCGGCGAGGTGGTGGTGGCCCGCGATGCCACAGAACTGCTCACCAGCTACCTCGAAGTCTATGCCCGTGCTGGCGATGACCGCTTTATCAGCAAAGTGCAGGTGCAACCTAACACCCTGGCCCCTCTGGTGTTAACGAAACCCGACCATCAACCGACTCATATCACCACGGTGCTAATTCGTAACACGCCCGACGCTGCCATCAATAACCTGCTTGCGCCCGACGCTGCCGATGTGGTGCAGCCGTTTTACCAGAACACGGTGCGGCGAGGGGCCGAGCCAGAGTATGAGTTGTACAAAGTGGCCCTTGATGCCCAGGTGAGCCTGGTTGGCCCCTGGCAGATTAACGTGGAGCAGCAAAGCGCCGAGCCGGTGACGGTGGTGGTGCTGAGTCGTTCACGCTTGCGCATGCAGATGGCCCTGCCCGCCGCGCTGCGCGAAGGCGACGATAGCAGCGTGCGCTACCACCCGGTGGGTCGCCCGCTGTTGCTGGTGGCCGGGGCGGCGGTGGCTATTCCTCGGGCGCTTTATTCCAAGGAGTTTGACTACCGCTGGGTGACGGAGATGACCCCGATGGCCCAGAAAATTGGCCCTACCTCCGGCGACGCTGTGCCGATGGTGGACGACGGGCGCTTCTTCGACCGAGCTGCTAATGATGGCATGTACAGCGCCCTCTTCCCGGCGTTTGAAGCGCCGGGCGACTACAAGCTGCGGCTGGAAATGCCCCGCCGTACTGATCAACCTATCAACGTCTACCGTGATTACACCGTGCGGGCCATGCCCCTGCCAACCATGCAGGTGACCCTGCCGCCCGCCGCCACCACCCTGCCGCTGAACATCCAGTTCACCGGGTTGATTGACCTGCCCGGCAGTGGCGATTTTCAGATCGGCAACGTGGGCTTTCCCATTGCCCTGGTGGAACGGCCTGACGGCACCCTTGACCCGCTGGAGGTGACACCTCAGGGCGACGGGCGCTTTAGCTTCAACTACACCCCTGCCTTCGAGGGTCGCTACCAGCTGCGGCTGGCTGCCGCCGTCCAGGGCAATGGCAACGTTGGCACCATTCGCTATGTGGATTACACCGAGGCCAGTTTTGCCGTGCCAGAAGCGGTGCCGGTGGTGCGACTCACGGCGGCCTTTACCCAGACGCTGACCTACGATGGGAACGTGTTGCAGGTGCCCATCAGTATCCGCTCTGAGTCGCCCCAGGAAGAGCGCCTGTTTGTAGATATAGATGGCCTGCCGGGCAGCGCCACCATCCCTGGCGAAGTGCTGGCGGCACCGAATGCCGAAACGCAGCGCACGATTGCCGTCCATCTGCCGCAGGATGAGCTGCCCGAAGCAGGGGAACTGACGCTGGTGGTTAGTTCAGCCGACCAGCGGGTAATTGTCGAAGGTGGTGAAATCCTCGTGCCCTTCAAAGCGGCCCCTGGTGCTGGCCTGCTGGTGCTGCTGGGTCTGCTGATTATTCTTGGTGGCGGTGGCTACTGTGGCTACCGGCTCTTCAAACAGAAGCGGCAGGTCAAATTCGCCCCGCCGCCCCGTAGCCCTGGGAGGTGGTCGTAATGTTTGGTTTGTCAATCAGTAACATTGCCCTGCTGGCTGCGGTAGGCACCTTTCTGCTGATCATTGGCGGGGTGCGCCTGGTGCAGGCCATGCGCAGCCGCGAAGCGCTAGTGATGCGGGCTGAAGACATGGGGGCGTCGCCAGAGGTTATCAACGATCCCATGCGCCGGGCCAGCCTCCTGGCCCGCTGGGCCGACCGCTTCGACCGCTCGGCGCGGGCAGCCAAATATCGCGAACAGCTCCGCCTGGCCTATATCAAGCTGCGGCCTTCCGAATATCTGGCCCTGCGGCTAGGGCTGGCTGTGGCTTTCTACTACGCCTGTTCGTTGATGCTTGCTATTGCACCGCTTGCCTCCATTGGCATTGCCACTGCCGCCTACTTTCTGGTGCCAATGCTTATCTTTCGCACCCGCCGTGAAGCCTATGTGAAGGCCTTTACCGAGCAACTAGTGGAGATTACCCAGATGCTGGCCAACGCCCTGCGGGCTGGCATGTCGCTCCAGCAGTCGCTGGGGCAGGTGGCCGACCGGGTGGCCGAACCGGCCCAGACTGAGTTTCGCCAGACCCACCGCGAACTGCTGCTGGGCGATAGCCTGCCCCAGGTGATGGGTGGCCTGTGCGACCGGGTGCCTAGCCGCGACTTAGCGGTAATGGCGAATGCCATGGTGGTGCAGCACGCAGCTGGCGGCAACATCGCCCGCGTGCTGGCCTCCATGTCGGTCATTCAATCCGAACGGCAGCGCCTCATCAGCGAGATCAACGCGATGACCTCTGAGTCGCGCATCTCGGCCCTGATTATTCAGCTGATGCCGATTGGCCTGCTGGTAGTCATCCGCCACACCCCCATTGGCGAAGCAATTTTTACCTCGTGGCCGGGCTGGCTGCTGCTGGGATTCTACATCATTACGCAGATCGGCATCTTCTTCCTCATTCGCCGCATCATGCGGATTGAGGTGTAAACGAACGATAAACGATAAGCGATGAATGCGGAAACGCAACGACGTAGGGGCAGACTCATGGGTCTGCCCGCAATGAAACCATTGTTTGACCCGATGCAATGCGGTGCCGTAGGGGCGAGGTCTCAGACCCGCCCGCCATGCAAAGCGATGAACGATGAATGATGAACGGTGACACGTTGCACACATCACATTCACGTTTTACGCAGTAAGGACAGAATAATGCCCAAACCACATGTCATAGTGCAAAACACCCGCCGCCTACTGGCCGATGAACGAGGCGTGGAGCTGATCGAATTTCTGGGCTTTTTCCCACTGGTGCTGCTGACGTTGGCGGTTGCCTGGCAGTTTATTCTGGTGGGCTACACCGGCGTCGTCGCCTCGGGTGCGGCGCGGGAAGGAGCGCGGGCCGCCGCCACGCGGGAAAACGTGGATCGGGCGGTGCGCTTTGCCAGCCCCGGCTTCGATGGCCGCCGCCAATGGCGACCGCTGGCGGGCTACCCCTGCTCGGCCTACAGCGCCAACCCGGTGACGATTGAGGTGCAACTGGAAATTCCCAATGTGATTCTGCCGTTTCTGGGGGCGCTCAACAGCTATCCAAAAGTGACAACCGTGGCCACCATGCGCTGCGAGCCGCCCTATAACGCGCCGTGACCGGCGATTGGCGATTAGGGATTGGCGATTGACGTTGCCCGTAAGGGCGGCGCGAAGCGCTTTTGACGATTGACGATTGTTTGCTAACTGCCCATTTCTTTATTCTCGGTGCTCGGTTCCTGGTTCTCGGTTCCTGGTTCTTTCCATGTGGGTAATCATCAATGCATTTCCAGTGCTATTACGGATTACGCATTACGTATCACAAACTGGTTCTTGGTTCTTGGTTCTCGGTTCTAAGGAGCTTCTATGTTCCACAAACTACAACAAGCGTGGCGCGATGAGCGGGGCGGCTTAGGCTTCAATATGCTCTGGGTGATGTTTGTGCTGCTCTTCCTCACGCCCTTTTTCTGGGATATTGGCAGCGTTCACTATGCCCGTCGTTTTGCGGGCACCGGGGCCGACGCAGCGGCGCTGGCCGCAGCCCAGGAATATGTGAATCGGCTTCAATTCATGTGGGGCCACCCGCGACAGCAGCAGTTTCGCGGTCGGTGCGAGCTAGGTGAATTTACGCCTCAGCAGGTGGTGGCCCGCTACAAGATGGAACGGCTCAACACCATTGCGCCGGTCTCGTTGGGGTATGGCATGGCACAACGCTATGCAGGTAGCAACCGGGCTGATCTCACCGCCTACCGTTCCTGGCGCGAATACTCTATTCACAACGCTGCTGGCGTGCCCATCCCGGTGATTAAGGTCTACACCGAAACCGAGCGCGAGGTGCATACGGCTTACGGGCCGATCTATGGGCGTGACTTCCAGGTGCCCAACCGGGCGCAAGCGGTGGCCTATCTCGACCGCTCGAACTACACGCCACGGCCCTGCCCATATAAAAAAGTGACCTACGATTTCACGTTTGAATGGAAGATCACGATGGATCGAGCAAGGTGAGCGAGTGATGCGTGCAGACCGTAGACCGAAGACCGGAGACCGGAGCCGATCCGCGAAGGGCCGCGAAGCCTGCCCTGAGCTTGTCGAAGGGGAATGCGAAGATGCAGCACGCAGTACGTAGTACGTAGCGCTCTTGTTATGTGTCAATCGGCTGGGAGATACTGATGAACAGAATGTTTTGCCCCAAACAGGTTGCCCGCAACGAGCGTGGTTCGCAGATGGTGGAGTGGGTGGGCATGGCCATGGCCCTTGGCCTGTTCGTCTTCGCCCTCTATGCCGTGTTTCTCAATAACCACATTTTGCGCACTGGCGTGACCAACATGATCACCAGGGCGGCCCAGACCTTTGGGCAGAATGTGGCCATGCGTGGGCCAGATCTGCCCGAACGGCCCATTTTTGAGACCAGCGGCATGCTGCGGGTAACGCTCGACCCGGCCACTGGCCGCTATGTGGCGATTGACCCTGAAAGCGGCATGCAATACATCGTCACGCCCCGGCCTGGGGTGCAGGTGACGGTAGACCAGGCCAGCGGCACCGTGAGTCTGAGCGACCCATCGCGTTACCTGACGGTGCTGCTGCGCCCGGTACAGAACCGGGCCAGCATGATAGACCACAGCACCGGTGTCACCCGCCCGCTTGACCTGGCCGAACTGCAACGCCTCGGCGTGGTTGAAGTAACAACCCAATAGCGTCTTGACACAGAAAGAAGGTTACCTGGTGCCGCCCGCTGTGGCGGTACCTGGCTCGCCGTGTGCCGCAAACGGCACCGTGTGAGAAAGGAGAAGGAGAATGCTGCAATCCTGGTTGCGTCGCGCCCGGCCCATCTGGCATAATGAAGTCGGCTCGCTGCTGGTGCAAAAAGCGGGCCTGGCCATGGCGACCGCCGTGTTGATTTTAG
>JALONX010000141.1 GCA_025454695.1 Chloroflexaceae bacterium | reverse complement strand
CACTCCAGTGGTAGCGACGAGACCTACCCATATCCGCAGTATGCCGTTGCCTGGCTGCGTGAGGAAGTGGACAGCAGGGGCACGGGTGACACGATGACAGGCTCAGGGTAGGCGAGATGATGAAGAACCAGGCGCGAGGGTGAGCTGGCGAGTCGGTTGCTCATCCCCGCAGCCCGCGCTCGCGCAACTGTGCATCGAGCCAGGCGGCATCGTCGGCGGAGAGTTCGGGTGGTGGCGGCGCTACGCGGTAGTCCACTTGCAGGTCGTAGCGGGCATTGCGGTAGATCTGGTGCAGCACCTGAGTCAGCGGTAGCGGCACATCGGGGTCGGGGCGATGCAATGGGACGGGCACGATTGGCAGGGGTTTCTGTAATGCACATGGCCAGATCCCAACGTGGGGTTCAGTCTTCGCGGCGGTGGAGGAACACAAAGGAGGGGTCGTTCGGCAGCGGGTTGGGGCGAGCTATGATTGGGCGCTTCCCGCCGCGCAACAAGTCAATTTTGAGCAGATGGGCCCTGCTTTGAAACAGATCCTGGCGCTTTTATGAGACGAAGGGGAATCGGAACGCTCTGGCTGGCTGCACCTGGCTCTTGATGCTATACGCAGCCAGCTATGCCCGTGACAAGGGTGGGACGGTTAAACACCGCCCCATGTTGGCCCATCACGCTGGTGCATAGCCACTGGTGTGCATGGAACCTGACCTAAAGGGTTGGAAATGTGGTGGTTTGGCGGAGCAGCGCCGAAGGACGCCGGTTTGCCCCGCCAGCATACGCTCTCTTTTGCTAGAAGGAATTGTTGTGATCCGACACCGATTGTGCCTCCTCCTTGCTGTGACCCTCTTTCTTGCTGCGTGCGGTGCCCAGCCCGCCGCCCAACCCACCACCGCCCCGGCGGCTGCAACGGCGGCTCCGGTGGCGGCTGCAACGGCGGCTCCGGTGGCCACCACCGCCCCGGTAGCCCCAACCCCGGTAGCCCAGGCCAGTGGCACGTGCCCGGCAGGCCAGCGCTTATTTGACCATGCGTTGCTCACCACCGACCCGGTGTGTATTCCACAAAACCCCGAGCGGGTCATCGCCCTGGACATGGCCTCGGTTGAGCTAACCTTGCTTACGAACAAAACCCTGGTGGCCACCAGCAACTGGATTTTGGGTGAACTGCCGTTGCTGGTGCCGCCATTTGCCGAACGGCTCCGCACCGTGGAGGATGTGGGCTACCCGGCTAATCTGGAAAAAGTCACTGCTCTCAAGCCCGACCTCATTCTGGCTGCAGGTGGCACCGAAGTGGGCGATGCTATTGATGTGGACAAGGCCCGTGCGATTGCCCCACTGATCATCGCCGACCCGGTGATCTACAACGATTGGAAGTTGGGCATGCAGTTTTGGAGCGATGTGCTTGGTGTGCCCGATTTCTACACCGCCATGGAGCAGAACTATCGCACCCGTGTGGGCGAGCTTCAGGCGGCCCTGGGCGATGCCCGCAACCGTGAAATCTCGGTGCTTTCCACCAGCACCTACGGCATTTCGCTCTGGATGCCCGACACTCCGCCCGGGGCCATTCTGGCCGATGTGGGCATGGCGCGGCCAGAATCGCAGCGACTCGTCGGCGACGCGGCCCAGGAGCGCTACCAGGCCAAGCAGTACATTCCCATCTCTACCGAGCGCCTCGATCTGGCTGATGCTGATGCGATCTTCTACTTCACCTACGCCTCTACCGACGCGGAAACCGCCACTAAGGAGCGCGACAGCATGACCGTGTTTGAGCAGCAGCCGGTCTGGCAGAGCCTCAGCGCGGTGAAGGCTGGCCAGGCGTTCCGGGTGCCCGAATACTGGTGGCGTTCGCAGACCTATCTGCTGGCCAACAAAGTGATTGATGATCTGTTTGTCCATTTAACCGACGCGCAGGCCACCACGCCGATTCTGCAAGGGCAACCATAACCCATGAAACCTCCTATCTACAGCTATAAACCCACCGACCTGACCGGCACTGCGTTGGACGTGTTCACCGTTGAAAATATCACGCGCCGTCGCTTCATCGTTGGCGCGGGTGGGCTGCTGGGCGCTGCCGCCCTGGGCGCGTGTGGCGCACCCGGCGGCAGTGCCCCGACAGCCGGGCCAACAACAACCAGAACCGTCACCGACATGTATGGCCAGGTAACCGTGCCCGCCGAGCCGAAGCGGGTATTTTGCAACTACGACGACTCGCTGGCCTGTGCGCTTGCGCTCAATCTCCCGGTTGTCGCCGGGCCGGGCGAACGTGGCAAAGGTGATACGCCGTTTCCGGCCTTTCTCACCCCGGATCAGGTTGTTGGCATCACCAAGCTCGACAGCTATCCTACCCCGAACCTGGAGCAACTGGCAGCGCTTAACCTCGATCTGATTATCAACACGACGCCGATCCCGGAGTATGTTGAGAGTCTCAAAGGCATTGCGCCGGTGTTTACCTACGATGTGTATGGTGCTGCCGGGTGGCGAAAAGGCTTTGAAACGCTGGCCAACACGTTTGATCGATCACAGCTTGCCGCAGATTGGCTCGCTAGTGTTGATGCACGTGCCGCGCAGCTCAAGGCGACGTTGCACCAGGGAACACCGCGCTCGTTTGCCCTTGGCTATGCCGCTGCCGACGGCAGTCTCTGGTTCTATCCGGGCTTACCGGCGTACTCATCCTTACTCAATGAGGTGGGTTTTGCCGAGGCCGGTTTTGCCAAAGGCCGTACTGGCGACATCCAACTTGCTGCCGAGTTGGTGCCAACCATGGATGCTGATGTGTTTATGTTTATTGATTACGAACCAGGTGATCCGGCGCTGCGCCAGGCCCTGGTTGCCTCGCCGCTGTGGCCCAAAAACGTGACGACCTTTGCGGTCACATCTGCGGAAACCTACCCTGCACCTCAGTCGTTTCTCGCCTTGTTCGACAGCGTGGAAAAGGCGCTGCTATGACCACCCTCACCGCAAAACCCACGCCCTCCCGCGCCCTGCGCATCGCCCGTTCGCGGCCCATGCTGTTGCTGGGCTTGCTGGCCGGGGCCGGGCTGCTGGCCCTGGCGATGATGAGCAGCATTGCCTTCGGCGCTGCCGACATTGACGCCCCCACCGTGTGGCAGGCCCTGGTGGCCTTCAACCCTGAATCCACCCAGCACCTGATCATTCGCACCCTGCGTGTGCCTCGGGCTGCCGTGGCGGTGCTGGTGGGTGCGGCGCTGGGCGTTTCCGGTGCGCTCATGCAGGGGCTAACTCGCAACCCCCTGGGCGATACCGGCATCCTCGGCATCAACACCGGCGCGGCCCTGGGTGTGGTGACGGCGGTGTTTTTTCTCAACATCAGCTCATTGTCGCTCTATGCGCTATTCGCCTTTGCCGGGGCCGCCCTCACAGCCGCCGCCGTCTATGGCCTTGGCTCGCTGGGGCGCGGCGGGCCAACCCCGCTGAAGCTCACCATTGCGGGCGCGGCGCTCACCGCCTTGCTCAGTTCGTTCACCACTGGCATCCTCATCCTCAACCAGCGCACGCTGGAAGAGGTACGCTTCTGGCTGGCGGGCAGCGTGGCCGGGCGCGACCTGAACCTGCTGCTGCAAGCCGCGCCCTACCTGCTCATCGGGCTGGTGCTGGCCCTGGCGCTGGGGCGGCAGATCACCACCATCACCCTGGGCGACGATGTGGCCAGGGGCCTGGGCCAGCGCACCGGCTGGGTGAAGGGCTTGAGTGCGCTGGCCGTTGTCTTGCTGGCAGGCGGGGCGGTCGCCGTCGCCGGGCCAATCGGCTTTATTGGCCTGGTGATTCCCCATGTGGTGCGCTTCCTCGTCGGGGTAGATTACCGCTGGATTTTGCCCTACTCGGCCCTGCTTGGCGCGATCTTCCTGGTTATTTCCGACGTGGCCGCCCGCCTGGTGTTGCGCCCCACCGAACTGCCCGTTGGCGTGATGACGGCGCTGATCGGCGGGCCATTTTTTGTCTACCTGGTGCGCTGGCGCGTCAAACGCTAAGCTGCGGTTGTTGGCTCACACCAGGGCACCAGGGGAACTTAAAACATCGTTTGTCTGCAATCCTTTTCGAGCTTTACGCCCTGTCAGAACCTTGCGCGAAATGTTGGGAGTGTGACATGTCTCATCATCCTCTGGCGCAGACGCTTCAGCGCGCCCGTGCCTTGAGTGACTATCTGAACGCCGAGCTTGGCCCGCCAAGCGGCACGGGCTGGGTGGCCGCCGACGGTGCCCTTCGCCCTGCCGCGCCCCTGCTGAGCCAACTGGCGGCAGCCACCCGCAGCCGCCTGCGCACCACCGGCGCGACCACCGTGGCAAGCGCCATGGTGCAATCCTACCAGTGGCCGCTCATCAGCATTGCCATTGCCTGCTTTCTGCTCGACCAGCGCGTGCCCGATGTGAGCGTAGCCAACACATGGCTGCACTACAACGGCGAAAACGAGGCCGACGGGCTGGCCCTGCGGGTAGGCACCTTCCGTGCCTTGCCCGACGACCCGGCGGCTAGCCACCCCGACGCCGTGGTGGTTCCCGACATGGCGGCCCTGCGTGAGGCTTTGCGTAGCGGGCTTGAGCAGCATCTCGCTCAGGTGATCAGCCAGCTCTGCACCGGCCTGGGCTGCAAGCCCCGTGGCCTGTGGCTCAACGTCAGCGACACCTGCGCCAGCACACTGGTCTGGCTGCTGCAAGAGCAGGACAAGACCATAACGACCGCACAGATCGAGCACGAGCTGGATGCTTTGATCCAGGTGCCTGGCTCACCGCTGGCCACAAACAAGATTGGCCTGATTCCGCTCACCTACCTGGACATGCGACAGGTGTTTTTGGAACGGGCTACCTGCTGCTACTGGTATAAAACTGAGGGCGGTGACTATTGCAGCACCTGCCCCCACCGCACGCCCGACGACCGCAAGGAGCGCCTGCTGCACTCCATGGCTGAGCAGTATGCGACATCAGTTGGTCAGGAATAAGAATCCAATGCTTTGCACGGCGAGTGCCACGTCCGAGGCGTAGTTATGAAACGACTCATAGCGCTCACATTGCTGATAACCCTCAGCGCATGTAGCCTGCCCTTTGGCGGCGGGGCACCCCCACCAGAGGCACCCGTGGAGGTGCTGGAAACCACCACCGAGTTTCGGCGCATTCGCCACGGGCTGGGCGAGGTGCAGGTGCCGCTGGTTCCGCAGCGGGTGCTAGCCCTGGGCGAAGACGAGTTGCTCCTCAACCTGCTCGATCTCGGAGTAAAGCCGATTGGGGCGAATGTGAATCTGCCCGAACGGGTGGCCCTGGCCACGCCCGACGAGCTAGCGGGGATAACGTTGTTGCCGTCGGCGGGCGACATCACCATTGAAACGCTGGCCGCCCTGCAGCCCGACCTGATTATCGGGACGCGCTTTTTTGTTGAAGGCGCAGGCTACGATGCGCTCAGTGCGATTGCGCCCACCGTGGTGCTGGGCAGCGGCGATAGCCTGGGTAGCTACCAGGAAACAGCGGCGGTGTTTGGCAAAAGCGCCTCCGCCCAACAGGCAGTTACGGCTTTTCGCCAACGCATGCACGCCGAGTCTACCCGCGTCGGTGCGAACCAACGCATGCTCTCGCTGGCCAGCGTCTACCCTGGGCCAAATGTCGCCGTCTGGGTAGACGGCCCTTCGCCTGTGCCGACGCTGGTGCGGGCCATGGGCATCAGCCTCAGCCCGGATAGCGCCGCCGTGGCCAACCTGGGCCTGCGCAACGGGCGAGCCTTTATCAGCCCCGAACAGCTCACCATGCTCACGGGTAGCACCATCGTCCTGTTGCAGAGCGACACGGTAGAAGGTGAACAGGATGCCGTTCAGGCCATTGCCGCCAACCCGCTCTGGCAGACGCTCCCGGCAGTAAAAACGGGGCGCGTTGTCACCCTGGATCGGCTGGGCTACCCAGGGCTACGGGGACAGCAGCAACTGCTCGATGAACTGGTGAAACTTCTGGAGTCATAGGCATGCAGCAGACACACCCCCGGCCTGAAGCTCAGAAAAAACAAACCCGCCTGACTCGCCGATCATCCTTGATGATATTGAACGCTACCTGATTAAGGAATGGGTGTAGATGAACCTCCTTCAGCAGCAGCTTGAAGCGCGACTAGCCACGGTGCAGGCGGCAGCCCCGGTGTTGGAAGGCCGCCTGCTGCTGGCCGACCTGCCGCCACAAACGCAGGCCGTGCCAACCGCCGACCTGCTCGACCCGACCCGCCTGCGGCCCATGCTTGAAATGACGGCGGCCCATTTTCATGTCACCGACCTGCGGGTTGCCGCCACGGTGGTGAACCGGGCCTACAGCGCCGCTACGCTGATCGGCACCCTGGTGGCCCTGGCCGTTGGGGGCGTTGCCCTGGATGCCTCGCTGTCCAACACGCAGCTGGTGCTGCGCGACGGCTTTCCCCACGGCTTGCTCATCCAGCGGCTGGAATCGGCAACGATCTACCAGCCCCGCTTTGGCCCCGCCCTCCCGCCGGGGGTAGCCCACGCCCCCGACCTGGCGGCGCTGCACCGGGCCTTCTATGCCACGGCGATTGATCAGCACCTGGCCCCCCACATGGCGGCGTTGCGGCAGGTGGCCCGGCTGGGTAGCGCGGTGATGTGGGGCAACGTCGGCACCATCTGCAACGGTGTCTACCAGGCCATGCAGCGCTTCCCACCGCTGGCCCAGGCTGCCCACGAAGATCGCGGGCTGATCTTTGGGCCAACCGGGCCGAGCCTGGCTGGGCCTGGCCCGTTAGCCAGAACCATGCGCTCTGTGAGTGTCGAAGCACCAGGGCATCCCGAACAGTTTGCAGTGCGAACCACCTGCTGTGTGTTGTATAAACTGCCGACCCGCAGCTACTGTCTGGATTGTCCCAAACTCGCACCGGAGGAGCGCATGGCTCGCCAGCACCAGCTTGATGCCGCCGCTCACGAATGAGTCGCTCACGAACAAGCGCACGTAGGAAAACCACATGATCAAACGTTCTTCCGCTCCATCGCTCAAACCAGAAACGCCCTGGCTCACCGCTCGCACCCCGCGCCTCTCCTTCCGGGTGGACAAACGGGTGCCGCCCGTGCTGGCCCTGGCCCTGCTAGCCACGCTGGCGGCTATGATCATCAACATCGGCGTGGGCGAATATCCCATCCCGCCGCTCGATGTGCTGCGCACCGTGCTGGGCCTGCCCACCGGCAACGAAGACTACTCCTTTATCGTCAACACGCTGCGGCTGCCACGCATGCTAGTGGCCGCGCTGGTGGGCATGGCCCTGGGCGTCTCCGGGGCGATCATGCAAGGACTCACCCGCAATCCGCTGGCCGACCCCGGCATCATCGGCATCAGCGCCGGGGCCAGCCTGGTCGCGGTTACCCTGATTGTGCTGGTGCGCGATGTGCCCGCCGGGGTGCTGCCGGTGGCCGCCTTTGCCGGGGCCGCCGTCACCGCGCTGCTGATCTATGTGTTGGCCTGGAAGGGCGGCGACTCGCCCATCCGCCTGATTCTGGTGGGGGTGGGCCTGGCGGCGGTGGCCTACGCCCTGACCACGCTAATGATCACCTTTGGCGATATTTATGATGTGCAGCGGGCGCTGATCTGGCTCACCGGCAGTGTCTATGGGCGCTCGTGGGAAGAGTTCTGGCCGCTGCTGCCCTGGATTGTGGTGTTTGTGCCGCTGGCCTGCTTCATGGCCCGCCACCTCAACGCGCTGAACCTGGGCGAAGAGGTGGCCCGTGGCCTGGGCAGCCGTGTTGCCGCCCACCGGGGCCTGCTGCTGCTCACCGCTGTGGCCCTGGCCGGGGCCACCGTGGCGGCTGCTGGCACCATCGGGTTTGTCGGCCTGATGGCCCCCCACATTGCCCGCCGCCTGGTGGGGCCCGACCACACCGGCCTCCTGCCCACGGCGGGCGTGCTCGGCGGCTTCATCGTCGTTGCCGCCGACCTGGTGGGCCGTACCATCTTCGCCCCGATTGAGCTGCCATGTGGTCTGGTGACGGCGGCCATTGGTGCGCCCTTTTTTATCGCCCTGCTCTGGAAACAACAACGAGGCAACGTATGAGCAACCTGACCACCAACAATCTCACGCTGGCCTACGAGTCGGCCACGATTATTCGGCAGCTGCACCTGTCCATTCCCAGCGGCCAGATCACGGCGCTGGTGGGGCCAAACGGCTGTGGCAAAAGCACCCTGTTGCGGGGCCTGGCCCGCCTGCTCACGCCCCGCAGCGGCAGCGTGCTGCTGGATGGTAAGGCCATCCACAGCATCCCCACCCGCGACCTGGCCCGCCAGCTTGGCATTCTGCCTCAGTCGCCCGTGGCCCCGGAAGGGCTGACCGTGCGCGAACTGGTGGCCCAGGGCCGCTACCCGCACCAGGCCTGGTTTCAGCAGTGGGCCGCCGAAGACGAGCAGGCCGTGATGAAGGCCCTCGCCATCACCGGCATGGCCGACCTGACCGAGCGCCCGGTGGATGCTCTTTCTGGTGGGCAGCGCCAGCGGGCCTGGATCGCTATGACCCTGGCCCAGGAGACCGAGATTATTCTGTTGGACGAGCCGACCACCTTTCTCGATTTGTCGCATCAGATCGAGGTCTTGCACCTGCTGGAACAGCTCAACCGCGAGGAAGGCCGCACCATTGTCATGGTCGTTCACGACCTCAACCATGCGACGCGCCACGCCAGCCATATCATTGCCCTGCGCGACGGCGCGGTGGTGGCTTCTGGTCCGCCTGCCGAGGTGGTGACGCCCGCACTGCTGCGGCAGGTGTTTAGCGTGGAAGCCGACGTGGTGCCCGACCCACGCCTGGGCGTGCCATTGTGCATTCCCTACGGCTTGAGTGCGCCCCTCCACGCCCGCGACGGCGCGAAAGAAGCGGAAAGTGTGCCCCACGCAGCCGCGCTGCTGCAACGTGAGATCTAAAAGGCTGCCTGTAACGTCTTTCACAAAGGCACACAGGTACAAAGGATTGCACATGTGGGCGTAGTGCTTGGGTCAGCTTCAAACCCATAGTGTATCGCTCTAGTCATCCATCGGGCTGGTTCTTCCCGGAACCATCTCGCAGGAGTCTTACCATGGTTAACCAACCTACAGTTCTGCCAATGGGCAGTGCCCATGTGGCAGGTGTGGCAGCCCTGGTGGCTACCCAGCAGACACGCCTCTTTCAGCAGGATGGACGTATGCGGCCACCCCGCACCATCGCAACCATTACCACTGTTCTGGAGCAGCAGCGACAGGGGACGTTTCCGCCATTGGTTGCTTGTGATGCCCAGGGACGGGTGTGTGGTTATGTGGCCCCAGACCTTTGGAAGCTCCCTGACGATGATGGTCTGCTGGCGCTCTTCACCAGAAGGAATGGCATTGCCCGCTGGCTGACCCTGCCCACCGACACGATTGAAGCAGATGCCGTGCGTGCCGTTCTGTTTGAGGCTCTGCGGCAGTTTTGGGATGAACACCAGACGGAGGGCGATATCTTCAGCTGGCCAGCCTGCGATGTTGCCGCCTTTGTGCCCACGCTCGCCAGCCATGGTTTCCAGACCGACTCACAACTGGCCTATCGCCTTCCTGGGCCACTCCCGCCCGCTCGCCGCCCGCCACCTGCAGGCGTGCATGTGCGGCCCGCCTGCCCCGCCGATGCAGATGTGACAACGGCGCTGGCGCTGGAAGAGATGGCGTTTCACGAGCGCTTAACGTCCTTTAGCCGGGTGGTGCCCACTTTTGCCCCTCAATTTCAGGCCAAGTTCGCACGGGCCATGGCCGGAGAGGCGGGTGCGCCGCTGTTTCTGCTGGCCGAGCACCAGGGCAACGTGGTCGGCATGGCAGAACTCACCGTCGAGGATTACCGTGAGCGAGAAAGCCACCTGCCAGCGGTGCGCTATGGCTGTATCTACAGCTTTATCGTTCGTGCCGATGCGCGGGGCCAGGGCGTTGGTCGCATGCTGGTGGATGCCAGCCTGGCGTTGCTGCACCAACAAGCTGTTGAGGCCTATTACCTGTACTTTGTCCCATCGAACCCATTGTCACGACGGTTCTGGCCAGCAATGGGCTTTGTTCCCCTTGTCACGACCTACCAGCGGCGGAGTTCTACGCCCGTGTTGTCGTCACCATCACAACGCCCCACCGCATAAGCGACCCCGTAACTCCTGTCGCTGACGTAGTAGCCCCCAACCTCCCAGTGTAGACGGTAACATAGCCCTGGTTTTATTGGTTCAGTTCTTGACAACCCGTTGGTATTAGTATATACTAATAAAATAACTTTGTATATACTAAACAAGTCTAAAATTTATATCTGCAACTCGCTATAGAAGGAGCGGTATGACGCAAATTCTTCCATCACGGCGTGTACTCGCCAGTTCCGACATGGGCTGGCAACTACGCGAATTGCTTGATGGCAGCTTGCACCTCAAGCTTGG
>JALONX010000882.1 GCA_025454695.1 Chloroflexaceae bacterium | reverse complement strand
GCCGTCACCACCGGCATCGCTCGCATGCTCACCCGCGATGAACTGGCTGGAGTGATTGCCCATGAGTTGGCCCACATCAAAAACCGCGACACGCTGATCTCCAGCATTGCGGCTACGGTGGCTGGCGCGGTGACGATGCTGGCCGAGATGGCCATGTGGGCCTCGATCTTCGGTGGGTTCGGCGGCAACAGCGACGAGGAAGAAGGCGGCGGCATTGGCGAGATGATCGGCGGCGTGCTGATGATCATCCTGGCCCCGATTGCGGCCATGCTCATCCAGATGGCAATTTCCCGTTCACGGGAGTACCTGGCCGACGCGGGCGGGGCGAAAATTCTGGGCGACCCGCTTCCCCTGGCCAGCGCTCTCGAGAAGCTGGAGTGGGCTGCTGGTAAAGTTCCGATGGATGTGCGCCCGGCAACGGCCCACAAGTACATCGTCAACCCGCTCAGCGGTGGCGGTGGCATGATGAGCCTCTTCCGCACGCACCCCGAGACGGAGAAGCGCATCGCCCGCCTGCGCGAACTGGCCCGCGAGATGCGCAAGGCGTAAGCGCCAGTTTCTCGCAAGGCCGCAAAGCTCGCAATGCCAACGACAAGGTTTCAGGATGTTTTACAGGTGATCAGCCCCCACTGCGCCCTAATGCGCTCAGGCAGACAGCTAAAACCAGACACCTGAAACCTTGTCGTAGAATGCAGTATACCCATGCACAACGCCCACACCAGGGCTGCGTCGCCCCAGTGCGATCATCGCGCTTCCTGTGTAGTAGGTATGGAAACCCGCCAGACTCGTAGGTGTAGAAACAAAAAGCCAATTCTTCGTTGGCGTTGTCCACCAGAAACCCTGGTGTATGCAGGACGCACCGGGTAAAATTCCCCTAGTAATCTGCCAGGAATGCCCATTGGAGTCGGGGCTGAATGGCTGTATAATAGAAAAAGCTTTTTGGTCTGAACATCATATAGTTGCTGTGTAGGCCGCCCAAGTGGGCGGCTATCGAAGCTTGAGCCGCTCGCACTGCTGTGAGTTGGGAGGTTTATGACTACCTACGAGATCGATACGCCTGCTACGGGTCGGCCCGCACCAACAGCCACGGTCACGCTTCCCGCTCGCCATCTGGCCGAACTGGTGGTGCAAACCTGTGATCGGTATGCCAAGCAGCACGCCTTCACCGCCGTTTTGCCGAATGGAATGTACGGTAACCTGAGTTTTTCCCAGTTAGCACACTACACTGATCAGGTGGCAGCCTTCCTGCGGGCGGGCCTGGGTCTCCAGGCCGGTGATCGTGTGGCCGTTCAGTTGCCCAATAGTCTTTCCTACCCGCTCTGGGCTTTTGGCACGCTTAAGGCCGGCTGTGTGATGGTCAATATGAACCCGCTCTACACTGTGCCCGAGATGGTGCATCAGCTGAATGATAGCGGCGCACGGGTGCTCGTCCTGGTTGATCTGTTTGCCGATAAGCTGCCCAAGGTGATGGCCAGGACGAAGATTGAGCATGTGATCCTGGTACGGATTACCGATCTCTTTCCACGTCTGGTCGGCTTCATCGCCCACAATATTATGAAGTATTGGAACCAGATTATCCCGGCCTGTACCACGTCGGTCACCACGGGTCTCGAAGCAATGGCGAAAGGCCAGGCCTTGATCCGTGAGGGCAAAGCCGATGTGGCCTCTTATAGCGCCGAGCTTGGCCCGGAGAGTCTTGCTGCCTTGCCTGGCGAATGTGGCCCAGGTTGAGGATCGGGTTCAGGGCAATGTGACCTACGGCAAAGAGACCGCCCTCGCGGTCTTGCCGCTCTACCATATCTTTGCTTTTACCGCCAATCTGCTCTACTTTTTCCATGCCGGGGCGCGCAATATTCTGGTTGCTAACCCGCGCCCGATCTCGAATCTGCAACGGGCCATCGAGAATTATCCCGTTTCGTGGATCCCCGGCGTCAATACGCTCTTTAATGCCATTCTCAACGAAGAGTGGTTTTCCGACTATCCGCCCCCGCACCTCAAGGGGAGCATCGCCGGTGGTACCTCTCTCCACGCTGCCGTGGCCGAGCGCTGGCAGCATGTCACCGGTTCGCCCGTGATCGAAGGCTATGGCCTCACCGAGAGTTCACCAGTACTCACACTCAACCCCTTTAAGGGCAGTCGCCCTGGCAGCATTGGGCAGCCCGTGCTTGGCACCGAGATACGTTTGCTCGATTTGATGGGCGAGGAAGTGGCTCCCGGTGAGCCTGGTGAACTGGCGGCACGTGGGCCGCAGGTGATGCGGGGCTATTGGCAGCGCCCCGACGAAACCGCAAAGACGCTGAACGATGGCTGGCTACTCACCGGTGATGTGGCGGTCTGGGAAGCTGATGGCTTCTTGCGTGTGGTTGATCGCAAGAAGGATCTGATTCTTGTCAGCGGCTTCAATGTCTATCCGAACGAGGTCGAAGACTGCATTGCGAAGCTCGATGAGGTCAACGAAGTCGCTGTGATTGGCATACCCGATAGCAAATCAGGTGAACTGGTCAAGGCGTTTGTGGTGCTCCGTGAAGGGGCTACCATCACCGCTGATCGGATTCGCGAGCATTGCCGTCAGCATTTGACCGGCTATAAAGTACCGAAGCTGGTCGAGATCCGCAGCGAACTGCCCAAAAGCAATGTTGGCAAAGTGTTGCGCCGTATCCTCCGCGACGAAGAGCAGCAGAAGACCCCAGTGGAACGCCAGACCGGAGGAGGGGAAAATGATTAGTGAGACTGAACAGTTACTACTGGCCCTGATGATCGGGGTGATTATGCTGGGGATGGGTTCGTCGCTAACCTGGCGCGATTTCCGGCGTGCTTTTAAACGCCCGCAAAGCATCTTGATCGGCTTCCTCTCACAGTATGGGCTTATGCCCCTGATCGGCTTTGGGCTAGCGGTGGTGTTACAACTGCCCCCTGCCCTGGCCGTCGGCCTGATCTTGATTGCCAGCATGCCCGGTGGCTCGACCTCCAACATATTCACCTACTTCTCGAAGGGCGACCTGGCACTTAGTGTTACCATGACCACCTTTTCGACTCTGGCCGCCTTTGTCATGACCCCGCTGTCCCTGTTGATCTATGCCAGTCGTTTTATGACCAACGAGATTAGCGTTGGTATGGGCAGCGTGATCAGCGGTCTCTTTGTGATGCTTATCCCAGTGCTGATCGGCATGGCGATTCGCCGCCGCAATGCCAATATCGGGGCGGTTCTCGAACTGATCGGCGGGATTATGGGTGTGGTGATCATCCTGGTGCTGATCATCAGTTGGGTGCCCCGTAACGCCGCGCTGCTTGCCACAACACCCTGGCAGGTCTATGTGGCGGCGACAGGCATCGGAGCCATCGGCTTCTTGTTTGGCTTCGGGGTTGCCATCGCGGCAAAACTTGGTTTTCGCCGCGCTGCTACAGTCTCGCTCGAGACCGGCATCCAGAATGGGCCGCTGGCCCTCTCGGTCGTGCTGCTCAGCTTCACCGGCGCTCTCGCCAACGAGATTGTGCTCATCCCGGTGCTTTAGTCCCTCTTCATCGTGATCATCTCATCAGTCGTCACCATATTCTATCGTCGCCTGAACGAACGACTACAGCAGCGCTCTGTTGCCCTGCTGTAGCCTTTCAAGCTGATGAACGCTGCCCCACGGCACCTGGATGCCGTGGGGCAGCGTTTTTTTGCTTATGCCAGAGCCTCGCAACCATGATTGCCCCATTGGCCAGGGCTACCTCAACATCCGTATGCGGTGGGCGTTGGGGCGCAGTTTCGCCGTCAACAACCAAAAAACCAGGCTCGGAGAGACGCGCAAACGACACTGACATGGTTCTATTCCTTAGCAAGGTGGGTTCTCTTTTTCTCTCAACGTAGTGTACAATGCCAGCCTGAAGCCATGCTCGACAGGACGGACGGAATGTTTTATACACGTGTGAGTCTCCTGCTTTGCCTGCTACTAACGGCCTGCACCTGGACGACTGCCGCTCCTCCCACTGCCCCACCTGCCCCACCTGTGGTCGCGCCCGCCGCGCCCGGCCCCGGCCAAACAGCTCCTCCAGTTGCCGTCGCCACCGTTGCGCAGCCCACGGCCCCCAGCGGCGATGAGTTGGCTCTGCTGGACGCAGCCCGCCGCCAGCCCCGCGACAAAGTGGCCCTGGCCAATGCCCTGGGCACATGCCGCACGCAGCCCGGCGGCTGCCCCCTGGTGAGTCGCACCACGCCGCTTGAGGTGACGGTGGGCCAGGTTGAAAATTTCTGGGTGAACGATATTGTGGGCAACCGCAACTATGAAATTAGTGCCACGCTGCGCTACGCCGGGCCGGTGGTGCTGATGTATGTGGAAAACGGGGCCGAGGTGAACCAGGCCGGGCTGGAGCAGGCGGCCCGCGACTTTGAGCAGAAGATTTACCCCCGCACCCGCGCCCTGTTCGGCTCGGAAGCTCAGCCCGGCGTTGATGGCGACAACCGCATCACCGTCCTC
>JALONX010000140.1 GCA_025454695.1 Chloroflexaceae bacterium | reverse complement strand
CTACAGCTTTGTCATTACAAATAGCGATTTACACAGTGGAACGTTGAACCGTCCAGGACGGGTACGGGCAGATCGTATCTATACCCTTGAACAAACCCTGGCTGTACGAGTCTTTGGACAAGTTCAGTCCTCTGTTTTGGCACGGATACAGCACCTGCTGAACGACCTGACGGCAGTTCCATAATCGTAACCACCCCGCCTATACCCATCACCATCCGCGTTGCCCAACCAGACGACTATCCCGCGCTTGCGCAGCTCTTTGCCGAAGGCGATGCATTGCATGCCCAGGCTCTGCCTGATCGCTTTCAACGCATAGAAACTGCCCGTAGCGAGGCGTTTGTTACGGCGCTGCTGACGCAACCCGATCACTATCTCTGTGTTGCCGAGGAAAACCAGGCGATCATCGGCTTGATCGAGTTCCGTGAGGTGCGGGTTGATGCGCCGCCTCCGCTGGTGCAGCGGCGTTTCGTTGCCATTGAGAGCGTGATTGTGGCGCAGTCACATCAGCGGCGCGGGGTTGGCCGTGGACTCATGCAGCATGTTGAGGAATGGGCCGCCACCCAGACAATCGCCGTAATTGAGTTCAGCGTCTACGCCTTTAACCAGAACGCCATACGTTTCTACGAATCCCTCGGCTACACCGTTGTCTCGCAACGCATGGCGAAACAGGCATAATGTAGTGCATAGTGTCACCAATATGCCTGATCCCAGTCTCCGGTCTCCCGTCTCCGGTCTCCGGTCTTCCGTCTCTGGTCGCCGCTCTACTGCACCGGCATGGCCCGCGCCACGATGAACTTGAGGTAGCGCCCTTCGGGGAAGCCTGCGGGCACGGGGTGATCAACCGGGTGGCCCGCCTCGTGGATGATTTGCAGGCGGCGGCTGGCGCTGCTTCCCGCTTCGGCCAGCATGTCTCGAAAGGCTTCCGGGCCGATCTGGCTGGTGCAACTGGCGGAGACCAGCAGCCCACCGGGGAGCAGGCAACGCAGGGCCAGGCTGTTGAGGCGGGTGTAGGCGCGGGTGGCCGCGTGGAGGTTCGCTCTGGTTTTGGCAAAGCTGGGCGGGTCGAGGATAATCATGTCGAAGGTGCGCCCGGCCTTGGCATAGGTATCGAGCAGGGCGAAGCAGTCTTCCGTCACAAACTGGTGCCGACTCAGATCGAGGCGGTTGAGCTGCATGTTGGCGGCGGCGGCTTCGGCCAGGCCCTGGCCAATATCCACGCTGATCACATGGTCGGCCCCGCCCCGCAGGGCATAGAGCGAGAATCCTCCCGTGTAGGCGAAACAGTTCAGCACCCGCAGCCCGCCCGCCAGCCGTTCTACCGTGTGGCGGTTCTCGCGCTGGTCGAGAAACAGGCCGGTTTTCTGGCCGCTGAAAAGGTCGGCGTGGAAGTAGAGGCCCTGCTCCTGCACCACCAGGTCGGCGGGGGGCTTTTCGCCCCAGAGCAGCTGGAGCTGGCTGCCGTCGTGTTCGTCGCGCTCGCTGGCGGCGTCGGCGGCGGCACCACGGGCCAGCACGCCGCGCAACTCCGGGTCGCACTGGCGCAGGGCGGGCACCAGCCAGGGCAGCAGCGCTGCAACACTCTCGGCGTAGGTACGCACCACGGCGTAGCCACCGTAGCGATCCACCACCAGTCCCGGCAGCCCATCGCCCTCGCCATATATCCAGCGGTAGGCGTCGGTTTCGCCTGCTCGCACGGACTCACGCAGCTCCCATGCATCCCAGACCTGTTCGGCCAGCCAGGGGCCACTGGGCACGTCGCGGCGGGTGAAGAGGCGCACGGCAATGGCGCTGCTGGCATCCCACAGCCCCACAGCGGTGAAGTTGCCGCAGCGCAGCCGCACCCACGTGCCGGAGCGCAGGCCCTCGCCGCCGCTTACATGGTTGCGGTAGACCCAGGGATGCCCGGCGAGCAGGCGGAGCTTAATGGCGGGCTGGGCGGTAATTTCAGGCAGGTTCATAGGTCAAGTTGCCACAGAGGGATTGCAGTTTGCAGTTTGCAGTTTGCTGTTTGCCCCCTTCTTGTTTACGCATTATGGATCACGCATCACGCATCACGGATTACGGATTACGGATTACGCATCACGCATCACGCATCACGGATTACGGATTACGGATTACGGATTACGTTGCACGCCTCACGCCTCACCCTCTGTGCCCTCTGTGTTCTCTGTGGCAAATGGTTTTACCGTCGCACCAGTGGCAGGAAGATGCGAATCTGGTTTCCAGGGCGCGGTGTTGCCGTTGCGCCAGCGGGTGGTGTTGCCGTTGGTGCTGCGGTGGTGCTGTCGGTGAGCAGCGCAATACTCCCGCCATAGTTTACCACATACAGGTTGCCCGCCTCATCTTCGCCAAAGCTGGAAATTGGTTCGCCCACTGGCAGCAGCAGCGTGTTGCTGGTGGCTTGGCCGTTCTGCATGCGGAAGCCCCACAGGTTGCCATTGCCAAAGTCGGCGTAGAAATAGATGCCTTGCATGCGCGGGAAGCGTGTGCCGCGATAGACATAGCCGCCCGTCACCGAGGTACCTTGCTGGCGGTTGTAGTCAATCACCGGCAGTGTGAGTCCATTCTGGTTGCAGCTCGTGTCGCCAGATGGATAGCAGACTCGGCCTTCCATTGTGTTCCAACCGTAGTTCAGGCCACCCTGGCCCGCAGGCTGGAAGTTAATCTCTTCGCGCCGCTGCTGGCCCACATCGCCATTGTACATGTCGCCGGTCTGCCGGTCGAACGAGAAGCGCCAGGGGTTGCGCAGGCCCCAGGCCCAGATTTCCTGGCAGAAGCCCGCTGGCGGATTGGCAACATCGTAGGGCTGACAGCGCACCGAGCCAGCGGTGTTGACGTAGGGGTTGCTCGGCGGGATGGTGTAGGGGCCAGTCGGGTTGCCTTCCACATCAACCCGCAACATTTTGCCCAGCAACGTGCTGCGATCCTGGCCGTTGCCGTCCGGGTCGCCGCCGCCGCCGCCGTCGCCAGTGCCAATGTAGAGGAAGCCATCTGGCCCGAAGGCGAGCTGGCCGCCGTTGTGGTTGCGCTGGCCGGGGTGGGGAATGGTGAACAGCACCTGGGCGCTGTTGGGGTCGGCCACATCGGCGTTGCTGCCCGTCACTCGGTAGCGCGCAATCACAATGTTGCTATCTCTATTGGTGTAGTAGACGTAGAACCGACGCGAGTTGGCATAGCCGGGCGGGAAGGCCACACTGAGCAGCCCTTCTTCGCTGCCGCCGCCCGAACTGGGTGATGACACTAGACTATTGATGTCCAGAAAGGGCGTAGGCACAATTGCGCCGTTGCGCACAATGCGGATGCGCCCGGCCTGTTCAACCACAAACATGCGCCCGCTGCCATCACCGGCATGGGTGAGATGCACGGGACTCGAAAATCCGTTGATGCTACCAGTTAGACTCAAATTTAACTGAAGGTTGGATTGGGCGGAAGTGGGAAAAACCATAGTGGCGACGAGGCCAAACACGGCGATACACGCCAGGGTGATAAACGCACGCAGCTTCATTGTTGCTCCTTATGGCCATAGTGAACTAACGTTCTTAACCTTATTTTTACACAGATAGTGGGAAAGTGCAAGTGGAGGGAATTTGGAAGTGAGAATTGAGAAGGAAGAAACGTGAAACGTGAAACGTGAACTCAGATCACGTTTCACGTTTCACGTTTTACGCCAGTTCTACAACGTGCTACCGCTGGCCACGGTTTTGCTCGCGCCAAAGGCGGCCTCACCAGTGCGGGGGCGAATGGCCACGTTGCGGCCCACCCGTGCCCCGGCTGGCACACGAGAGCGGGTGCCCACCAGCGTGAGACCAGTGTTGAGGCGGTTGGGGGCGGCCTGGTTGGGGGTGTTGTCGTCGCCGTCGCCAAGGTAGGCCCCGGCACCGATGTAGACATCCTCGTCCACAATGCAGCGGTCAATGATGGCATCGGGGCCAATGATAGCATCGCCGAGAATCACTGAGTCGCGCACGGTGGCCCCCGGCGAGACGTAGACGCCGGGCGAGAGCATGGAGCGAGCAACGTTGCCGAAGACGCGGCAGCCATCGCTGAGCATGCTGTTTTCCACGCGGGCCTCCGCACCAATCTCAACGGCGGGCCGGTCGGCGCTGGTGGTATGCAGCACCCAGCCGGGGTCGTAGAGATCGAGGGCGGGGGTTTCGGCCAGCAGAGCCAGGTTTGCTTCGTAGTAGGCCTGCACCGTGCCCACATCGGCCCAGTAGCCCTGGAACTGGTAAGCGTAGGCGTCAACCCGGCCCACCAGCCGGGGCAGCAGGTCGCGGCCAAAATCTGGCTCGGTGCCACCAGCCAGCATATCCAGCAGAAACTGCTTGCGGAACACATAAATGCCCATGGAGGCCAGGCTCGTGCTGCTGCGGCGGGGCTTTTCCACAAAGCTGTCAATCCGGCCATCGTTACCCATAGAGACAATGCCGTAGCGAAAGGCTTCGTGGGGGCTGACGGTGTGGACGGCCATGGTCATGTCGGCGTTGCGCTCAGCATGCAGCTCCAGCAGCGGGCTGTAGTCCATAGTGTAGATGTGGTCGCCCGCCAGGAGCAGCACCGCATCGGCCTGCTGATCGGCAATAAAATCGAGGTTGTAGCGCACCGCATCGGCGGTGCCACGCTGCCAGCCGCCGCCTTCGGGCGTGGGCGAGGGGTGCAGAATGCGCAAGCCGCCCTGGGCACGGTCAAGATCCCAGGGCCGACCCACGCCCAGGTGCGTGTGGAGAGATTGGGGGCGGTACTGGGTCAGCACGCCCACGTTGTAGATGCTGGAGTTAACGCAGTTGGACAGGGTGAAATCAATAATGCGGAACTTGCCGCCAAAAGGCACGGCAGCCTCGGTACGCTCGGCGGTTAACACGCTCAGGGCGGGCGAATCGCCACCGGCCAGGATCATTGCAAGCGTTCGCAGCATAGAAGTTAAGGGTTAAGGGTTAGGGGTTAAGGGTTAAGGGTTAAAGCACTGAATTGCACTGTGATAACCGTTAACCCCTAACCCCTAACCCCTAAATTGTTTCTCCCGAGGGCACGTCGCCAGCGGGGAAGTCTTCGGTGTCACGGTCAGCGTTGATGACGACGTTGCGCCCAATGCGGATGCCGGGCGGAATGTGGGCGCTTTTGCCGATGACGCTGATGCCGGTGGTGAGCTTGTCGGGCTGCTGTTTGTTGACAACGCTCATCTCATCGCCCCAGCCCACGCGGGCGTTGGCCCCCACCACCACCTGCTTGTCCACAATTACCTTGTCGAGCACTGCGCCGGGGCCGATCCAGGTGTCATTCATCACCACGCTGTCGCGCACAATTGCGCCTGGTGAAACGTAGACGCCCGGCGAGAGGACGGAATGTTCCACCGTTCCCCGGATGATGCAGCCGTTGCACAGCAGCGATTGACTGACGCGGGCCTGGGGGCCGAGCTTCACCGGCGGGCGCTCTTCGCTGCGGGTGCGAATAAACCATGTCGGGTCGTAGAGGTTAAATTCTAGCGCTGGATCGAGCAACTCCATGCTGGTAGACCAGTAGGAGTCAATCGTGCCCACGTCTACCCAGTAACCCTCAAAGGGATAGGCGTAGACCCGATCTTCTGCGATCATCGCCGGGATGACATGTTTGCCGAAGTCAACGCGGGGCCTGTCGTCGCTGCCCTCGCTCAGGCGGCGGTAGAGCGCATCGGCATTAAAAACGTAGATGCCCATGGAGGCGAGCGTCCCCTTGTCGCGGCTTTTGGGCTTTTCGGTAAACTCTACAATCCGGTCGCTGTTGTCGGTGGTCATAATGCCGAAGCGGTCGGTCTCTTCCAGCGGCACATGCATCACCGCCACGGTCAGTTCGGCCCGCTGGCGGCGGTGGAAGTCAATGATGGCGCTGTAGTCCATTTTGTAGATGTGATCGCCAGACAGCACCAGCACCAGGTCAGCCCGCCGTTCGCGCACAAAGTTGAGATTCTGGTAGATCGCGTCTGCCGTGCCTTTGTACCAACTCTGGTCGTTGCGGCCCTGATAGGGCTGAAGCAGGCGCACGCCGCCCCGGGCCCGGTCAAGATCCCAGGGTTTGCCAATCGCAATATGTTCATTTAGGGAGTGGGGGCGGTATTGAGTGAGGACGCCGACATCAAAAATGCCTGAGTTGACGCAGTTGGAAAGGGTGAAATCAATGATGCGGAATTTGCCTGCGAATGGAACCGATGGTTTGGCCCGCTTCTCGGAAAGCACACTCAACCGCGTGCCTTCGCCGCCCGCCATAATCAACGCTACAACGCGCATAACACCCCACAGCCGGGTTGTTCAAATTTTCACCGCGCTGTGATTGTACCCGGAAATGGGCTGGTGTGCAACGCAGCTGCCTAGAGAGAAAACGCAGAGACGCAGAGAAACCATAGTTCCTCTGCGCCTCTGCGTCTCTGCGTTTAACGCTTACTTGCGGCGGCGCAGCAGCAGCGCACCAGCGCCCAGCATGGCCATCGCGCCAGCTACCAGCAGGCCCAGCGGGGCAGCCCCACCATCGGAGGTGCGCGGCATGGTGGCAGGAGCGGCTGGGGCGGCGGCGGGGGCGGCGCTCACCACCAGCTCCGGCGTGATCGAGGCCAGCAGGTTGGTGGCGAACACGTCGTAGGTGCGGCCTGCTTCCAGCATGGTGTTGGGCAGGTTAATCACCACCGGGGTAGCGGCACCGGCGGGCGTTACTTCCAGGTTGTAGGTGCCCGCGTCAACTTCCAGGGCGTTGCTGGCGTTGGGGAAGGCCAGGTTGCTGATCAGGGTCGGCCCGCCGGTCACCTTCACGTCCACGCCGGGGGCGTCGGGCGAGAAGTGGTAGACCCGCACCTTGGCCTTGCCCGCCGCCGGGGCGGCCAGGTTCTCGGTAATGATCGTCGCCTCGATCTCGGCCAGCTTGCCGGTAGCGGCGATGGTGTAGGCCTGGCCCCCAGCCAGGGCCACGCCTTTGGCATCAATCACCACCGGGGTAGTTGCGCCAGTCGGCACTACCTGAATGTCATAGCTGCCAGCAGGCAGATCAAGGTAGCCACTGGCGGTGAAAAAGGGCACATTGGTGAGGGCTGGAACTTTGTTGCCATTAATGATCACGTCAACGGCGGGGGCATCAGGCGAGGCGTGGATCACGCGCACTTTGGCCATGCCAGACTGGGCCGAGGCGGCGGGGATAAACAGCAGCGGCAGCAACAGGGCCGCGAAAGCAAGCACAAACGTCTTCACAACTTTCACAACATCCTCCAGAGTGTATCAATGATTGGGAAATCCGACGGCGGAGGAAGATACAACCGTGCGAGCCACGCGCGCGAATGGCCACCATGCGACCTTCCTAAGATTGTGCAAGGAGTGTGCAAAATTATTGCACAGGTTCCACTACCTACTACGGCCCTGGCGCACAGCTGGATGTACACAAATCAGCCCTTGACAGTTCTTGAAACAGTGCTATTATTTCTAACAGTGTTAGATATTTTGAGGTGTGTATGGGAACACGGGAACGGCGCGAGCGTGAAAAGCAGGAATTGCGGGGCCGCATCCTGGCGGCGGCCCGCAGCATTGCGGCCCACGAGGGCTGGCAGGCGGTCAGCATCCGCCGCATCGCTGATGCGATTGAGTACAGCCCGCCCATCATCTATGAGTTTTTTGCCAGCAAGGAGGCCCTGCTGCTGGAACTCATCCGTGAGGCTGAGCAGTTGCTGCTGGACTCACTGCGGGCCGCTCGGGCCACCAGCGACGACCCCGAAGCGGCACTGCTGGCCATGGCGCGGGCCTACTGGGACTTTGCCTGGAGCTACCCCGAGTTGTACCAGGTGATGCATGGCATGGACGGCGTGCCCTTCTGCGATAGCCTGGAGGATGACACCATCGGCCAGGAGATTTTTGAGGAAGTGTATGCTGCCCTGTCGCTTGTGCTGCCTGCCACGCCCGCTCAGCAGCTAGCCATGGACGACCTCGTTCAAATTCTCTGGGCCACGCTCCACGGCATCGTCTCGCTCACCATGGTCAGCAACCTGGAAGGAGGCCGCGAGGCCAATTTCCGCCTGGTAGACCTGGCCACGCAGGCGCTTATTGTCGGCTGGCGCGGGATTGACAAGATGACAAGATGATAAAGAATCGAACTGCGAACTGCGAACTGCGTAACATAGCATTGTTGTCTCTTTGTAGTTTCAATGCTCATTACGCATTACGTAGGACGCAGTACGCATCACCCCTGGTTCTTGGTTCTTCTCTTTTCAAAGGAGTTTCATATGATAGATACATTCCGCCGTTCAATGCTCGACCAGCAGCGGGCGATTGCCCCCGGCCCCCGCACGCCGCCCTGGCGTTTGCTCTTGCCAAACAACAATAGCCCGCTCGACTTTCTGCTCACCAACCAGCGCACCTATGGCGATGTGGTGCGCTTTGAGTTTTTCGGCAACGTGGTGCATCTGCTTGTCCACCCCGATGCGATTAAATATGTGTTGCAGGACAACAACCGCAACTACCCCAAAAGCGAAACCTACAACCAGATGAAATCGCTGCTGGGCAACGGTCTCGTCACCAGCGAAGGCAATTTCTGGCTGAAGCAGCGCCGCCTGGCCCAGCCCGCCTTTCATCGCCAGCGCATTGCCAGCTTTGGCACCAGCATGACGGATGCGACGGAGCGCATGCTGACGCAGTGGCAGCCCATCGCCGAGCGCGGTGAGTCGTTCGATCTCTCCGCCGAAATGATGTCGCTGACCATGCAGATCATCGCCAAAACTATGTTCAGCGCCGACCTGAGCCAGGAATCGGCCGCGATTGGCCGCGATGTAAGCGCTGCATTTACCACCTGGAACGCCCTGACGGAGGCCCGCATCAAGCTGCCGGAGTGGCTGCCCACCCCCAACCGCCACCGCTTCAACACGGCCATGGCCACGCTGGACAAGCTGATGTACCGCTTTATCAACGAGCGTCGGGTGAGTGGCGACGACCCCGGCGACCTGCTTTCGATGCTAATGAACGCCCGTGACGAGGAGACCGGCGAAGGCATGAGCGACCAGCAGCTGCGGGACGAGGTGCTGACGATCTTTCTGGCTGGCCACGAAACCACCTCCAACGCCCTGACCTGGACGTTCTACGCCTTGAGCCAGCACCCCGAGGTGGAACGACGGCTACGGGTCGAGCTGGCTGAGGTGCTGGGCGGGCGCACGCCCACCATGGCCGATCTGCCCAATTTGAAATACACGCTGATGGTGCTGGAAGAATCCATGCGGCTCTACCCGCCAGTCTGGAGCATTGAGCGGCGCAACCTGGAGGACGACCGGGTGGGCGGCTACTACATTCCCGCTGGTTCCTACATTGTGCTGAGCCAGCATGTGACCCACCGCCACCCGGCCTTCTGGGAAAACCCCGATGTGTTTGACCCCGAACGCTTCACGCCGGAGCGGGCAGCGACTCGGCCCCGTTTTGCCTATTTTCCCTTTGGCGGCGGGCCGCGCCAGTGCATTGGCAACAACTTCGCCCTGATGGAAGCCCAACTTATTCTGGCGACCGTGTTGCAGCACTACCGGCTGAGCCTTGTGCCGGGCCACCCGGTGGTGCCCGAACCGATGATCACCCTGGGCCAGCGCCACGGCATGTACATGACACTGGCGGCGGTGTAGGTTTTTTACCGCGGAGGGCGCGGAGAAAACGGAGAGTATTTAAGCTCTTCGCGCCCTTCGCGTGCTTCGCGGTTTCAGAAGTGTTCCTCTGGTTCCTCCGCGCCCCAGCGATGAGTAAAAGGCTGGCTGGTGGGCTGGTAAAGCATGCATAACAAAGGCATAAAGGTTTTACAGTTTCTTCGTGCCCTCTGTGTCTTTGTGGTTGGTAACCTCCGCGCCCTCCACAGTGAAATCAGTAAACTCGCTCAGATGGTATAATCAGGCAGTGAAATGTAAGCATCGTAAGCGAGGGTGCAATGGCAAATCCGCTGCTGATCGCCAAAGGCGAGACCGAACTGTTTCTTCTTCCCAAAATGGCTAACCGCCACGGACTGATTGCCGGGGCCACTGGCACGGGCAAAACCGTGACGCTGCAATCCGTCGCTGAAAACTTCAGCCGCATCGGTGTGCCAGTCTTTCTGGCCGACGTGAAGGGTGACCTCTCAGGCATCAGCCAGCCTGGCAGCAGCCAGAACGCCCGCGTCATGCAGCGCGTCGAGCAACTGGGCATCAGCGACTTTAGCTTTGCCGGGTGCCCGGTGGCCTTCTGGGATGTGTTTGGTGCCCAGGGCCACCCCATTCGGGCCACTGTTTCCGAGATGGGGCCGCTGCTTTTTAGCCGCTTGCTGAACCTGAACGACACCCAGGGCGGCGTGCTGTCGCTGGTGTTTAAGATCGCCGACGAAAATGGCTTGCTGCTGCTGGATTTGAAAGATCTGCAGGCCATGTTGCAGTACGTAGGCGACAACGCCAAAACTTT
>JALONX010000881.1 GCA_025454695.1 Chloroflexaceae bacterium | reverse complement strand
GCCCACCTGGACGGCACGGCCAAGGGCATGTTTGCCCGCCCCCGCATTGACCGCGAGTTGCTCGAACAGTACCACGAAGGGCTGGTGGTCACATCGTCGTGCATTGCGGGCGAAGTCATTCAGAGCCTCACCGAGCAGCAGAAGGAGCAGGCCCGCACCATCGCTGCCTACTACCGCGACCTGCTCGGGCCGGACAACTATTTTCTAGAATTGCAACTCCACGGCAACACCCCGGAACTGGAAGGCATCAACGAGGAACTGGTGCGCATCGGCAACGACCTGGGCATTCCCATGGTTGCTACCAACGACACCCATTTTGTGCGCCGGGAAGACCTGGAAGCCCACAAGCGCGTGATGGCGATGGGCTTTAACCTCACCCTGAAGGAGTTCTGCTCGAAGAATTACCAGATGGACGAGAGTTACCACATTATGTCTGGGGAGGAGATGTGGGCAACCTTTAAGCGCTACGGCACCGCGCCGCTGGAAAACACCCGCCGCATCGCCGACATGTGCAACCTCAAGCTCGATTTCGGGCGGGTGCAGCTGCCAGAGTTCGACATTCCTGAAGGCCACGACGCCGCCAGCTACCTCAAGTTGGTGTGCGAAGAAGGGCTGATGCAGCGCTTCAACGGTGCGCCGCCGGACAACTACATCAAGCGGCTGGAATACGAACTGGACGTGATCAACCAGACTGGCTTCCCCGACTACATGTTGATCGTCTGGGACTATGTGAAATACGCCCGCTCGCGGGGCATTCCCTGCCTGCCCCGTGGTTCGGCGGGGGCTTCGCTGGTGCTCTACTGCCTCGGCATCACCGACGTAGACCCGGTGGCCAATAAGCTACTGTTTGAGCGCTTCCTCTCGCCCGAGCGCCTGGAAATGCCCGATATTGACACCGACTTCGCCGACTCGCGTCGGGGCGAAATTCTTGATTACATCGCCGGGAAATATGGCCGCGACAACGTGGCTCAGATCATTACCTATGGCACGCTGGGGGCCAAGGCGGCGCTGCGCGACATGGGCCGCGTGCTTGATGTACCGCTGGGCGAGGTTGACCGCGTGGCCAAGTTGATCCCGTCTTTGCCGGTGGGCACCACCATTGCCCAGGCCCTGGAGAAAGTGCCCGACCTCAAAGATATTTACGCCAATCAACCCCACCTGGCGGAATTAATTGACTGGGCCCAAAAGGTCGAAGGGCGCATGAAGAGCGTTGGCACCCATGCATGTGGGGTGGTGGTGAGCCGCACGCCCCTGGCCGACATGGTGCCGCTCCAGCGCACCACCAAGGACGAAAACGCCGCGATGGCCGCCTACGAAGGGCCGACGCTGGCGAAAATCGGCCTGCTCAAGATGGACATTCTCGGCCTCACCAACCTCTCGGTAGTGGCCGAAGCGCTCAACTACATCGAGCAAACCACCGGCACACGCATGGAACTGGCCGACATCCCGCTGGATGACCGCAAGACCTTCGAGGCGCTAGGGCGGGGCGAAACCAAAAATGTCTTCCAGCTTGAGTCGGCGGGTATGACGCGCTACCTGACCCAACTCAAACCCACGCGGGTAGACGACCTCTACGCGATGGTGGCGCTCTACCGGCCCGGCCCGCTGGAGCAGATTCCGCACTACATTCACAACAAAAACAACCCCCGCGACATCAAATATCTGCACCCGGTGCTGAAGCCGATTCTGGAAGACACCTACGGCATCATCGTCTACCAGGAGCAGATTATGCAGCTGCTCCAGGCGATTGCGGGCTACACCCTTGGCAACGCCTACATCGTGCTGAAGGCGATTGGTAAGAAAAACAAGGAGTTGATGGCCTCGGAAGAGCCGCGCTTCAAAGAGGGCTGCCTCAAGAGCGGCCTCACCAAGGCTCAGGCCGATGAGCTGTGGGATCTGATTCAGCCCTTTGCGGGCTACTCGTTTAACCGACCTCACTCCACCCTCTATGGGCTGCTTTCGTACCAGACGGCTTACCTCAAAAACAACTACCCGGTGGAATACATGGCCGCCGTGCTGAAAAGCGCCGCCGGGGTGACGGAAGATGTGGCCAAGGGCGTGAACGAGGCGCTGCGGCTGGGCGTGGCGGTGCTGCCACCAGATGTGAACCGTAGCCAGCTTGACTTCACCTTTGAGGAGCTGCCAGCGGCCCAGGCCCAGGATTTTGCCTACAGCCGGGGCATTCGCTTCGGCCTTTCGGCGATTAAAAATGTGGGCACCGCGCCGATGGAGGAGCTGCTGAAGGTGCGCGATGCGGGCGGGCCGTTCCGCTCGTTGGAGGAGTTCTGCGACCGGGTGAACCGCCACTCGCTGAACAAGCGGGTGATGGAAGCGCTGGTGAAAAGCGGCGCGATGGACAACCTGCCCAGCAAAAGCACCCGCCGCCAGAAGCTGGCCATCCTGGATCAGGCCATCAGCGCTGGGGCCGAAGCCCAGCGTGCCCGTGAGTCCGGCCAGGTGAGCATGTTCGATCTGTTTGGCGGAGGCGGTGGGGGCGAGGCTAGCGCTGCGGTGTCGGTGAACACCATCCCGCTGCCGGTGATTAAAGAAACGCCGGAGATGTATAAGGAACAGCTGGCCTGGGAGAAGGAACTGCTGGGCATGTACACCTCCGACCACCCGATTGTGCGGGCGCTGGACGGCGTGGACATGAACGGCATCACTTCCATTGGGGACGTTAGCGATGATCTGGAGGGCGAAACCCGCGCCTTTGTGGGCATGCTTTCGGGTTGCCGCCGCCTGACCACCAAAAAAGGCG
>JALONX010000880.1 GCA_025454695.1 Chloroflexaceae bacterium | reverse complement strand
AAAATGTGGGCCGATGCGCTTGTCGGCACCCATGCCACGGGCCACTTCTTTCACGTCAGCGCCAAGTTTTTCGCAAATCTGGGCAATTTCGTTGATAAACGAGATGCGCGTGGCCAGAAAGGCGTTGGATGCGTATTTTATCATCTCCGCCGTGCGCAAATCGGTGATGATCACCGGCGCACCAAGCGGCTCGTGGAGTTCGGCCACCCGCTCGGCGGCGGCTGTATTGGCCGCGCCAAGCACAATCCGGTCGGGGCGGAAGAAATCGCTCAAGGCGCTGCCTTCGCGCAGAAACTCGGGGTTGGAAATGATATGAAATGTTATGCCGGGCCGCATGTGCTGGGCAATAATGCCATTCACCATGTCGCCGGTGCCCACGGGCACGGTGCTTTTGTCAATAATAATCGCATCGCTGGTGAGGTGCTTGCCGATCTGGGCCGCTGCGCCCTCAACCTGGCTCAGGTTGCCCGTAGTGCTTCTCGATCATTGCCAAGGACGTGCCGGATAGCTGCGCGACTGTGAGCGTGTCGAGCTTGTGCAGGTCAATTTCGATACATGTGACTTTATTGCCAAGATCGGCGAAACAGACGCCGGTGGTGAGTCCCACATAGCCGGTGCCAACAACACAAATATTTTGCATACACGTACTCCTGAGGACGAATTGAGAATTGAGCGTTAAGCGTTGAGCGTTGACGTTGAGATTAATCACTTAGGAAGTTTATGCCATAGTATGCGACTCATACTTCATACATCATACTTCACCTTTTTTATTGCTCTCCCCGTAATTGCGTGCCCACCAGCGAGACACTGGTGATGCGGGCGTCATAGTCGTGGCCATTGGCGTAGATTTGAATACGGCGCAGATAGCGAAAATCGGGCAGCCACTGCTCATCGCGCAGGTTGACGCGCAGCCCAAACCAGGCGTTTGCTTCGGCGCGGAAGTAGCTCACGGTTGGGTAGCGCACCGGTTCTGCCGCCGGGTCGGCGCTAGTGTAGACGCACACCAGCCGCTCCTCTTCCGGGTCGGTGGGGGCGTTGCGTTTGCCCTGAAAGCGAATCATCACCGGGCATTCGGTGCCCTGGTCGCCCGCCAGCGGCACCGACTGGTTGGCCACAAACACCCAGGCCGAAAAGGTGAGCGAACGATATTCGGAAATATCAATGCCCTGGTTATCCAGCCCCAGGTTCTGCTCGGCACCAGTGGTGAAGGGCCGGGTTTGCCCGCCCCGCCGGTTAAACAGGGCGGTGCCCCGCAGCTCCCGTGCGTCGCAGACAAGCGAGGCATTGGGCGGCTGGCAGATTCTAGCGGTGGCAAAATAGCCGCGCTGCTCGGGGGCAACGTCCGGCGGCACACCATAAATCTGCCACGTGCGAGCGCGGGGCAGGGTGGGCTGGTCGGCAATGGTGGTGTTGTTGTACTCCACCGTGGTGTACTGGTCAAAATCGCCGTCGCGGATGAGTTCCCAACGGGCCGGTTGGGGCAGGCCCAGCACGCCCAGCGCGTCGGCCACCAGGCGCTGGCCAGCCGCCAGGGTCACTGTGCGGCCCCCGCCGCGCACCACCGCCGAACCGGTACGCACGGCAATGTCCGTCACCGTGGCGGCTTCATCAGCCGTGCCCAGCAGATGCATCACCCGGTCTGACTGGCCTATAGCCACACTGTAGCTACCACCGGGTGACAATTCAACCTCAACCTCGCCTGCCAGCACCCGGTAGCTCAGGTTTTTGTAGCGTTGCTCTGGCCAGACATCGTAGCGCACGTAGCCGTGGAGCTGACGTAGCACAATGCGCTGTTCGTTGGTGTTCCAGCGCGTGGCCTGAAGCTGCTCCAGGCGCACATCGGCCCCGGCCCACATGTCGAGGGTGGTTCGTTCAAACAGGCGAATGGTGGCCAGCTGACCATAGCCTGCCGAGGAAACAATCCGAATCTGGTCGCCTTCTCGCAGCTCCTGTTGGTCGCCTTCCAGGTTCTGGAAGCGGGTGCGGTTGCGGGGTTGCCATGTAATCCACTCGGGCGAGCCACGCCGGATCAAAAGACTGCCGCTCTGGGCGTCGGCGGCGGTAGTGTAGTAGTTCCAGGCCGAAGTGCTGAACCAGCTCACCAGACCGCAAAAGGCCAGAAACGCGGTGAGCAGCACCACCCAGGCCAGGGTGTTGGTGCGGCGGTGGGCCGCGTCTTTCTGCGAGGGCGACACCTGCGTCTGCTGCATTACTTCGTTACCGTTGCTTTCAGCACTCGCTGCTGTGAGTCCACCGTCACGCGGGCCACCTGGGCCACCGGGTAGCCTTCGGGGCTGCGGCTTTCTGCCATAAAGGTGAAGGTGTAGGCCGGGAGCTGCATGGGTTGTGCCGCTGCCATCGGTTCAGCCAGGCCAAGCTGGGCCATCAGCCGGGGCGAGGGTGCGCTGCCATGCCAGGGTGTAACGGTCGGTTCAACTGCCGCTAACGCGGGCCACTGCTCGGCAACCAGCATGCAGGCCACCTGCCGTGCCGCTTGCAAAGCTGTCTCAGCGTGCAGGGCAGACTCACGCTCACCGTGGGGTCGAATCACCCGTCGGGGTGCGGGGCGATAATATTTTCCTGCCATAGGTTATCCTTATGATTTGGGTGTATATTCACCCATGAACCTCGTGTTCATACAGCACCAGGGCAGCGGCCCCCAGCACACCCACATCATTGCCCAGGGTGGCCACCTCAATCGGCACATTGCGGTAGACATCGGCAATGGCCCGCTCCTGCACCACCCGCCGCGCTGCCACCAGCAGTTTGGGGTTGTGCGTCACCACGCTCCCACCCACCAGAATCACTTCGGGGCTAAACAGGTGCAGGGTTGAAACAAGACCCAGGCCGAGGTATTCGCTCTGGCGGGCCATCAACTGCATGGCCAGGGCATCGCCCGCGTCAGCCGCCTGGGCAACCTGGGCTGCCGTCACCGTTGCCGGGGTTGCCCACTGGTTCAGCAGCGAGTCCGGGTGTTGGGGCATGGCTGCCGCTGCCAGCCGAGCCATGCCAGTGCCCGAGGCCAATTCTTCCCAACAAAGCCTATGCTCCGCCTGTAAAATCATGTGGCCAAGTTCGGCTCCAGCGCCCTTGAAGCCAATCAGCATGCGCCCATCCATAATCACACCGCCGCCAATGCCAGTGCTAATGGTGAGATAGACCAGATTACGCTTGCCCGCATAGCTGCCAAAACGCCACTCCGCCAGGGCCGCCACATTTGCGTCATTGCCCAGGGCC
>JALONX010000139.1 GCA_025454695.1 Chloroflexaceae bacterium | reverse complement strand
CCAGGCCACGGAGTTCCAACGGCGGCATGTGGCAGATGGGGTGGTGGCCTTACACTGACAATAACCCGACCTGAGGCTTGTGCAACGGCCAGATTGTGAACAGTAACAATCCGCAGATGATGCAGACGACGCAGATGAAGAGACCCACAATCTGTATCATCGGCATCATTTGCCGACGAAAAAAGACGTTGCTCATGCCCTGGAACCCGACCTAAAATCGCGGCCCTGCCCCATCCTACCATGGTATAATTATGCATCTACTACTTGTGGGGGCAAACTAACCAATGGCAGCCCAACATCTAACCCTGGCCCTGCCAGAGCTAATCTATCAGCAACTTCAGGAGCGAGCGCGGCAGGCCCAACGCAGCGTGGAAGATGAAGCTGCCGACGTATTGACCGAGGCCGTCGTATCGCCTGCGCGATTGCCGGAAGACCTTGAGACCGAACTTGCTGCACTCCAACTCCTTCATGACCACGAACTCTGGCAAGCTGCCCGGATGCGTCTCTCAGACGAGGCCACAACCCAGCTAGCCCGCCTCAACCGCAAGCGCCAGCGTGAAGGCTTAACTGCTGCTGAGGAGCAGCAAGCGAGCTTGCTGCTCCGCCAGTATGACCGAGTGATGCTGGTGCGTGCCCAGGCAGCGGCGTTGCTGAAGCACCGGGGCCACGATATTTCCAGCTTGTTTCAGGCTCCATGAGCAAAGCCTACATTCCGAAGGCGTTACGTAACCGCATTACCCGCCAGGCGCAAGGCCGCTGCGGCTACTGTCTCACCCAGGCCGGGGTCATTGGTGCTCCCCTCGAGATTGAACATATTCTTGCTGAAGCACTTGGTGGGCCAACCGAAGAAGCTAATCTCTGGCTTGCCTGCTCGCCCTGCAACACCTTCAAGGGCAACCGTATTGCCGCCGTTGACCCTGAAAGTGGGACGTTAGTACGCCTGTTTCATCCTCGTGAGCAACAGTGGCACGATCACTTCGCCTGGTCATCCAACGGTGATGTGATTATTGGAAAAACTGCGGTAGGTCGGGCAACGATTGCCGGTCTTCGCTTGAATCGCACAGAGATCGTGCATGCTCGTCGTCTCTGGGTCAATGCAGGCTGGCACCCGCCGGAGGACGAATAGTACCAGAATATTGCACGTGAACTAGCAACAAATACATTGTCACCCTGAACGAAGTGAAGGGTCTTCGGTGCCAGGGCAAAGCAGACTCCTCACGCCGTGCGGGATGACAATGAAGGTCATGGCTCTACATAGTAGGGCCATGCAATTGCAATGTATCACTGTGCGAACGCAATGTTCGCATTCCCGGCAATCATGTGGGGGGCGCGGACTGAAGTCCGCACGACGTTCCCCTCATCGCCCCAGCACCGCCGCCACGGCCTGCACCGCTGCCTGCACATCGCCTGCGCTGATGCCATAGTGAGTGACGGCCCGCACCCGCTGGCCACCCATGCCCACCATCAGCACGCCTGCCTCGCGCAGTGCGGCGAGAAACTGGGCGGGCGTGAGTCCCTCGGCGGCGAGTTCAAAAATCACAATGTCGGTCTGCACACGGTTCATGTCGAGGCGGATGCCGGGCAACGCCGCTAACCCTTCCGCCAGGGTGCGGGCGTTGGCGTGGTCGTCGGCCAGCCGCTCCACCATCTCCGAAAGCGCAACGATGCCCGCCGCCGCTAGCACACCCGCCTGGCGCATGCCGCCGCCGAGCATTTTGCGGAACCGCCGGGCCGTTTGAATAAACGGGGCTGGCCCGGCCAGAATCGAGCCAACTGGGGCTGAAAGGCCCTTGGAAAGGCAGAACTGCACCGTGTCCACATGCCGGGTTAGTTCGCGCACATGCACGCCGAGCGCCACCGCTGCGTTGAACACCCGCGCTCCATCCAGGTGCAGCGGCAGGCCTGCCGCCTGGGCCTGGGCGTGTACGGCAGCCATGTAGTCGGGCGATAGCACCACGCCGCCACAGCGGTTGTGGGTGTTTTCCAGGCAGCAGACCCCAGCCGGTGCCTGGTGCGGGTCATCCAGCGTGGGCAGGGCGGCAGCAAGGGCCTGGGCCTCAAGGCTGCCGTCGGGCAGGTTGGGCACCGTGTGGTACACCAGCCCGCCCAGTGCCGAAGCGCCGCCACCTTCGTAAACATAGATGTGGCTCTCGTTGCCGCAGATCACCCGCTGGCCCCGCCCGCAGTGGCTGAGCAGGGCGACCAGGTTGCCCATGGTACCGCTGGGCACCAGCATGGCTGCCTCCTTGCCCACCGTTTCCGCCGCCAGGGCCTCCAGTCGGTTCACGGTAGGATCGTCGCCAAACACGTCGTCACCAAGCTCGGCCCGCAGCATGGCCTCGCGCATGGCCGGGCTGGGCAGCGTCACCGTGTCGCTGCGCAGGTCAATGAGTCCGCTGCTAGCCGGTTGGGGCTGGGCAGCCCGTTCGCCATAGTTCGTCATTGTCATTCCTTTTTAGCTTTGCCACAGCGCACACTGAGGAAGTTAGCAGTTGGCAGTTAGCAGTTGGCAGTCTAAAGGGTTCTCGGTTGCCTTCGACAAGCCCTTCGACCCTTCGGCAGGGCGGTTCGTGAGCTTGTCGAACGGCAGGCCGGCAAGCTCCCCTTCGTCAGGCGGTTCCCGAGCCAGTCGAGGGGCAGGAGCCAGGGAGCCTCAGGGCAGGCCCGGTTCCTGGTTCTCGGAGATTTCTCAATGCTCAATTTTCAACTCCCAATTCTAGTGTTTTGTCAACACCTGCTCCAGTTTCGCCCGCAACGTTTCGACGGAGAAGGGCTTGGAAAGGATCTGTTCTGGTGGGAATTCGGGCAGTGCCACAGCGATGTTGACATCACTGTAGCCGCTCATAAGCAGCACTTGCACGGCAGGGCACATGCGGCGCAACTCGCGAAACACTTCCACCCCACTCATGCCCGGCATGGAAAGGTCGAGCAGCACACCTGCAAAGGTATCCCCGTGGCTGCGAAGCAGTTCCAGAGCCTGCGCCCCGCCTTCCGCCAGCAGCACCATGTAGCCCAGCCGTTGTAGCAAGCGGGCGATGACTGTTCGCACCTCAACTTCATCATCAATCACCAACAAGCTACCACGGGGTACAACCGGCGTTGCAACAACAAGTGAGTCAGGTTCAGTAGCCACTGCCGGTACTTCTTGCTGCTTCAGGACAGGCAACAACAGAGTGAAGGTCGTGCCCGCTCCCAGTTTGCTCTGTACTTCAAGCTTGCCCTGGTGGCTCCGCACAATGCCCTGCACCGCCGCCAGGCCCAGCCCCCGCCCAGTAAATTTGGTGGTGAAGAAGGGATCGAAGATGCGAGCCTGAGTCTGTTCGTCCATGCCACAGCCAGTGTCAGTTACGCTAAGCATTAACCAAGCAACTTCGGGGTTCTGGTCTGGCGTGTCGGGCTGACGTACAAGCATGGTGACGATGGTTATCGTACCGGGGTTGTCACCAATAGCTTCAGCAGCATTGACGATCAAGTTCATCACCACCTGGCGCAGCTGGGCCACATCGCCTTCCAACAGCGGCAAGTTGGGCGCAAGCTCACACTGCAACGTCACCGAACGGGGAATGGAGGCCCGCAACAAGCCAACCATTTCATGCACCATGGTACTGAGATCCACCAACTCAATCACAAAGCGCCCCTTGCCTGCGTAGGCCAGCATCTGGCGCGTCAGTTCGGCAGCCCGCTGAGCGGTGCGTTGCACCTGCACAATACTCTCGCGGGCGGGCGAAGCGGGGGGCAGCTCCGTGAGGGCCAGCGAGGCATAGCCCAGCATGCCAGTGAGCAGGTTGTTGAAATCGTGGGCTACACCGCCGGCTAGCACACCCAGGCTCTCGCGGCGCTGGCTCTCCTGCAACTGGCGTTCAAAATCGCGCTGGCGGGCTTCGGCGAGTTTGCGCTCGGTGATATTCTGGCTCACCACCATGCCCGCCACCACCGCCCCGGCTGCATCCCGCACTGGCACTACCTGCACATCGTAGATACGTGTGCCGGTGTTGAGTTCGTAGCGCACGGGCGTGCCAGCCAGAGCCTGGCGGCGGGGCGGCTCAATCTGGGCACAATAGGCTGGCGCGTGCAGCTCCCAGATCGTTTTGCCCTCCTGTATCCCATGGTTAAAGGTTGGATCATCTAATTCACTGCCCTCTGCGAGCAGATAGCGCATGTTGTGGTCAAACAACACGACTGCGCCGTTGGGGAAGTGGCGGGCCAGAGTGCGGTACAGCTCCTTCTCCCGCTGCAGGTCGGCAGTGCGTTCGGCTACCTGCCATTCTAGCCCCTGCCGCGACTCCTCAAGGGCGCGGTTGGTTGCTTCCCGTTCGGCAAGCAGGCCCAGCAGGTGGCGATGGTGCAACCAGAAGAGGATCAACAGGGTGGCGAGCACAATCAGGCCAATGCCCGTAAGCAAGCCAGGTATCCAGGTAGGCATTGGCAACAGCGGCGGCACCAGCCGGGCAATCAGGGCAACGCCAGCTGTCACCAGCCAGACCAGCAGCAACAGCAGGCGCATCGCCCGTGGGCTAAAATAGGGAAGCGCCAGAATCAACGCCATAAGCGGCAGAAAAATGGCATGCAGAAACAGCCCGCCACTGAACAAGGTCGAAACCAGAGCAACACTGAACAGCATCAGGCTCACCAGCACAATCGCCGGGCGCGGGTGGCCGTAGAGCGCAATCAGACGGGCACACCAGAAGGTTAGCCCCAACACCACCGTGATCAGGCCACCATACAGGTCGCTCATGGTGCCCTTGACCAGCCATACCATAACACCGATCCCACCAATACCCACACTCAGCCATGTAAGCCAGCGCAAGTAGCGGTCAAGCCAGCGGATATCGGCGTAGGTTGGTTTGGCTTCGGTGACAACGGCGGGCATAACAATATAGATGGACGACCTGAAAGAAACACGAACAGCAGCGATACTATGCTGCATGCAGCAGGCTGTAGTATAGCACGCTGGTAACAAAAGCGGCATAAAGTACACCCTCAAATAAAGCTTTCTCAATTATTTATCTTATTTTTGCAATTGCAAGACGAATTTTAGCGCATTGGGAAGCCAAAAAGTGCCTCGCAAGTGCTTTGCAAAGCCTTTGTCTATATGACCAAAACCTTGACTTATATGTTATAATCCGGTTGAAACCAAGTAGTGCTTAGTTCGTACTACAACCGCGTTGTGTCGTGTGCTCACTTGCCAGCCTGACTGTGCATGGGTCGTGGTCTGGTGTGGAACCACGTTCCATGTAGGAAGGTTCTATCCGTGGCGGACACCGCTCCACTCAAAGACCAACTCCGCTCCTACTTCAACGGCATTGGATTCGAGCGCTGGTCGGCGATTTACGGCGATAGTGAATTATCGTCGGTGCGGCGCACCATTCGCGCAGGCCACGATGCTATGCTGGCCCAGGCTGAGTCCTGGCTGCGCCAGCGCTTTGCTGTGCCAGCTACGGGCACAACAGCCCTGGACGCAGGCTGTGGCACGGGCCTGTTTTCGCTGGCGCTGGCCCGCATGGGCTTCACGGTGGCGGCGGTAGACATTGCGCCCCAGATGGCGGCAGCAGCCCAGGCACGGCTACGCCAGGCCGGATTTGCCGAACAGGCCACATGTAGCGCAGCCGATCTTGAAACGGTTGATGGCCAGTTCTCGGTGGTAGCCTGCTTCGATGTGCTTATTCACTACCCCGCCGAGGGCTTTGAGTCGCTTTGCACGCACCTGGCCCGCCGCTGCGACGACACCCTGCTGCTCACCTATGCGCCCTATTCGCCGCTGCTGGCCACGCTGCACCGCATCGGCGGCTATTTCCCAAAAAGCCAGCGCCGCACCGAAATTCAGATGATCCGCGATGCGCAGGTGCATGCAACACTGCGTGCAGCCGGAATGACGATCACGCGGCAGGCCCGCATCAGCAAGGGCTTCTACCATGTGGCCCTGGTGGAAGCAAGCAGGAAATGATGAAGTATGAATGATGAAGTATGAAGCAGCAGTGATGTAACCATTGTTCTTCATACTTCATACTTCATCATCAATACTTTGGGCGGCACGGTAGTTCAGACTTGGTACTACACACAAATTATTGGAGACAGGAAAGGAGTGGCTATGCGAAGGATTGTTGGCCTGGTGCTAGCGGGCGCAGGGGCAGTGCTGATGGCCCACTGGTACAAGCGTGAAGTGTTGCGCGAAGGCGAGGGCGTGGTGCATTTGCAGAGCGAACACGAGCACTTCCACCTGCATGTGGACATGCCGCCAGGCATGGAAATTCAGCCTGGTGACACGGTGGAAATTCTGGAAATGCCCAACTTGCCCGAAGGGCGCACCCAGGGCGAAATCAGCTTTCCCAGCCGCATCAAGCTCTACAAGGCCAGCTGGCTGCGCCGCACCCTGATCAAACGGAGCAGCCTGGTGGAAGTGAACGAACTGGTGGAACACCCGTAGCGAGTGACGAGTGACGAGTAACGAGTGACGAGTAGCAACCTGAACATGCTTGTTCAATCACTCGTAATTCGTAATTCGTAATTCGTAACTCAATGAGGAGCTTGCACATGGAACAAATGCCGAATATGAGCTTCACCACGAAGCACGCCCTGCAAGAAAGCGTCATTTCGCCGCGTTTCTACACCACCGACTACAAGGCGATTGATGCGCTGGATATTGACAAAAACGGCTTGCGCGACGAGTTCGAGTGGGTACGGGCCGAGTTCGCCCACGATTACAACCGCACCCACTTCCGCCGCAACGAAGAATTTCTGGAAAATTTTGACGACATGCCCGTGCGCGACCTGTTTGTTGAGTTCCTGGAACGCTCCTGCACGGCGGAGTTTAGCGGCTGCATTTTGTATGCCGAGATGACCAAGCACCTCAAAGACCCGACCATGCGGGATATTTTTAAGCTGATGAGCCGCGACGAGGGCCGCCACGCTGGCTTCCTCAACCGCACCATGGGCGACCTGAATGTAGCCCTCGACCTGAGCGTGCTGCAGAAACGCAAGAAGTACACCTTCTTCAAGCCCAAATTTATTTTTTACACCGTCTATCTGTCGGAAAAGATCGGCTACTCGCGCTACATCAACATCTACCGCCACCTGGAGAAGAACCCCCAGTTCATCATCCACCCCATCTTCAAGTGGTTCGAGCAGTGGTGCAACGACGAATATCGCCACGGCGAGTTCTTCTCGATGCTGATGCGCAGCCAGCCAGAGCTGCTGCAAGGGCTGAACCAGCGCTGGATTCGCTTCTTCCTGCTGGCCGTTTACGCCACCATGTACCTGAACGACTCGCGGCGAGTTGAATTCTACCGCGCCCTGGGCCTGGACTGGCGGCAGTATGACCAGGACGTGATCCGGCTCTGCAACGAGATTGCGACTCAGGTCTACCCGGTGACGCTGCCGGTGGATAACCCGAAATTCTTCCAGCACCTGGATGCCTGCGCCGAGTACGACCGCAAGGCCAACGAACTGGCGGCGAAGGGCGGGCCAGTGGCCCAGGCTCAGGCCGCCCGGCTACGGGCTGCCATCCCATTGCGGCTGCTGGCGCTGTTCCGCATGCCAGCGCAGCCCACCACCGAGGCCAACAAGTGGCCGGGTCTGGCGGGCTTCCCGAACTACCCAGGGCCAGGCAACTACGTGCGGGCCGTTTCAGCAGATTGACGATTTGCGATTGACGATTGACGATTTGTTTCTAAACAGGGCAAGTCTCAATCGTACATCTAAAATCCAAAGCGGGTGTTTCCGCCGACTAGGGAGATTGACGATTTGCGATTAACGATTTGTTTCTGAACGAGATGAGTCGTCAATCGTTAATCGTCAATCGTAAATCGAAATGCGTTTCATCTTTCTCACCATGGATGGCACCCAGAACGGGGCACTACAAACGGCAGCCGAACAGCTGCGCCGCCAGCATGGCATGGCGCTGGAGCTGGGCCTTTACCATGCGCCGTCGCTCCGCAGCGAGGCCGACTGGCAGCGCCTTGAAGCTGACGCCGCCCGCGCCGATTTTATCTTCGGAGCGCGGCTCTTCAGCGAAGACCTGGTGCGCCCGCTGGAACGTATCCTGCTGGCAGCCCCATGCCCGGTCTGCGTGGTGACCAGCAACCCGGCCCTGATTCGCTGCACCCGGTTGGGCAAGTTCGTGCTGCACAAAGATGAAGGCGCTGAACCAGGCTTCTGGCAGAACCTGATCCGCAAGTTCCGCCCCAAGAGCGACGGCATGAGCGAGGCCCGCCGCCAGATGGCCCTGCTCAAAAATGTGGGCAAAGTGCTGAAGTTTTTGCCCGGCAAGGCCCACGACTTGCACACCTTTATCGTCGCCCACCAGTACTGGCTCGACTCGTCGCCGGAAAACATGGGCCGCCTGCTGACGCTGCTGATCAACCGCTATGTGCCAAAGTACGCGGGCAAACTACCCGAACGCGACCCGGTGAGCTACCCCGACATGGCCCTGTTCCATCCCGCCTCAGCCCAACCCTTCGCCGAGCTAGCCGACTACGAGAAGTGGCAGGGTGCAAGAACCAGGAACCAAGAACCAAGAACCAGAAGCCGAGCACTGGGAACCAGCCAAACAAACCTCGGTTCTGTTGGTATTCTGGCCCTGCGCACCAGCGCCCTGAGCGGCAACACTGCCCACCTCAACGCCCTGGTGGAAGCGCTAGAGCAGCGGGGCCTGGCGGTGCGCATGGCCTATGGCAGCGGCCTCGACATGCGGCCAGCAATCCAGAAATTTTTCACCGCAGAGGCACAGAGCACACAGAGAAAAGATAAAAAAGCCCCCGCGCCCTCCGCGTCTCCGCGGTGTAGCTCAGTTGATCTTTTGGTCAACGCCACCGGCTTTTCGCTGGTGGGTGGCCCGGCTGAAAGCCGCCCCCAGGAGGCCAGCACCGCCCTTGAGTCGCTCGACGTGCCCTACCTCGACCTGATCCCGCTCTCGTTTCAGCGGGTGGACGACTGGCGCGGCGACGATTCGGGACTCACGCCGGTGCAACTGGCCCTGAACGTCGCCATCCCGGAACTGGACGGCGCGACGGAGCCGCTGGTCTACGGCGGGCCGACGCTGGGCGACACCTTTGCGCCCCTGCCGGATATGGTGGAACTGGCGGCGAACCGCATCGCCCGCCGGGTGGGGCTGCGCCGCAAGAGCAACGGCGAAAAGCGCGTTGCCATCGCCATGTTCAGCTTCCCGCCCAACCTGGGCAACATCGGCACCGCCGCCTACCTCGATGTGTTCGCCAGCATCCACCGCTTGCTGACTGAACTGAAGGCCGCTGGCTACACGCTGAACGTGCCCACCGACGTGGCGGCCCTCCGGGAGGCCGTGGTTGGCGGCAACGCCAGCCTGCACGGCACCGACGGCAATGTGGCCGCCCGCCTGGGTCTGGACGACTACCGCCGCCTCTTTCCCCACTACGCCGACATCGAGCCGTTCTGGGGCAAAGCGCCCGGCGACATGCTGACCAACGGCAAAGAGTTCTATATTCTGGGTGCCCAGTTCGGCAATGTCTTTGTGGGCATTCAGCCCGGCTTTGGCTACGAGCGCGACCCCATGCGGCTGCTGATGGCCAAGGACGCCGCGCCCCACCACGGCTTTGCGGCCTTCTACACCTGGCTCGACAAGGTCTACGCCGCCGACGCCGTGATTCACTTCGGCACCCACGGGGCGCTGGAGTTTATGCCTGGCAAGCAGGTGGGCCTGAGCAGCACATGCTGGCCGCTGCGGCTGATTGGCGGGCTGCCCAATCTCTACTTCTACAGCGTCAACAACCCCAGCGAAGCCACCATCGCCAAACGGCGTGGCCTGGCCACCACCATCAGCTACCTCGTGCCGCCGCTGCACCAGGCGGGCCTCTACAAAGGCCTGCGCCAGCTGAAGGACAGCCTCGACGCCTACCGCCAGCGGCCCGCCCCGGAACTGCTAGCCGATATTCAGATGCAGGCTGAGCGATTGCAGATTGTAGATTGCAGATTGCAGATTGATGAGGCCAATAATCAATCGTCAATTGACTCATATATCGCCACGCTGAGCCACGAACTGCTGCAAATCGAGCAGCGCATGATTCCGCTGGGGCTGCATGTGCTGGGCCAGCCGCCCGCCCCCGCCGAACTGGTGGATTTCCTCACGCTGGCGGCGACGTTTCACCGACCGGAGACCGGAGACCGGAAACCGGAGACGGGCAAGCACGCAGGACGCAGTACGCAGGGCGCAACATTGCCAGCCCTCATTGCCGCTGGCCTTGGCCACGACTACGAGCAACTGCGGCGGGAGCTGCGCCACAGCCGCGAAGCCCAGGCCGCATGGGAACTGGTTGAGCAAAAAGCCAAAGAGCTTGTGAGTCTGTTTGTTCAGTTGACCATGCAGCACGAGACGTTGAGCAAACAGGAGCGCGACCGAGTTCAGCAGCAATTCTCAACTCTTAATGCTCAATTCTCAATTCCCACCCCGCTGTGGGATTTCCTGGGCGACCTGGCCTACCGCATCACCCACGATGGCGA
>JALONX010000138.1 GCA_025454695.1 Chloroflexaceae bacterium | reverse complement strand
AACCAGCGCTACGAGGTGACCGTGCTGCTTACCAGCCACTACATGGCCGACGTGACCGCCCTGGCCCGGCGCGTGCTGGTGATTGACCACGGCCAACTCGTCTACGACGGTGACCTGCGGGCGCTGGTGGAACGACGGGCACCCTACAAGCTCTTGCGCCTGCGCCTTCAGGAAGCGGTAGATGAGGCTAGCGTGGCGCTGCTGGGCGAGGTTGAGTCGAGCGACGGGCTGAACCTGACGCTGCGCGTGCCCCGCGACGCCACCACCGCCATCGCCACCCGCGCCCTCACCACGCTGCCCGTCGCCGATGTGATGATCGAAGAGCCGCCGATTGAGCGGATTATTGGTGAGGTATTTCGTGGCAATGTTGAAGCGGTAGCTGTAGATGCGTGAAACGTGAAACGTGAAACGTACTGCGTAGTGCGTACATCTGCCAACTGCCAACTGCCAACTGCCAACTGCTTGCTGGCTTCGGTCTATGAAAGCAATCTCTCAGCGCCAATCTCTTGTCTCCAACCTCCTTCGCGCCTACACGGCCCTGCTGCGGGCCTGGCTTGGCGTGGCCCTCACCTACCGCGCCCAGGCCATGTTCTGGCTGCTCTCCGCCGTGTTTCCCCTGGTGATGCTGGTGGTCTGGCTGGCGGTGGAGAACGAAGTTGGCCCGGTGAACGGCTGGACGGCGGCGGATTTTATCTCCTACTACGTGGCCGCCGCCGTGGTCTACCGGCTGACGGTAAGCTGGGCCGTGTGGCAGTGGGACGAAGACATTCGCATGGGCGGGCTGTCGGTGAAGCTGCTCAAGCCAATAGACCCGGCCCACAGCCTTATCAGCGAGCATATAAGCTGGCTCATCTTCGATCTTGTCACGATTGTGCCGCTGGTGGTGCTGCTGGCCTGGCTGCTGCCGGTGATGAGTTATCCCATCGGCCCCGCCATGTGGCTGGCGGCGGTGGTTGCCATAATCGGCGGCTCCGTCCTTAACATGCTGATGGCCTTTAGCTTCGGCATGATTGCCTTCTGGTCTACCCAGAGCGGCAATGTGTTTGGCCTGGTCAGCGGGGTGGGCCAGTTTCTGGCGGGCTACATCGCACCGCTGGCCCTGTTCCCCGAGGCTTTTCGCAACGTGGCCCTGCTGCTGCCCTTCCGCAGCACCGTGGGCCTGCCGGTGGAAATCATGCAAGGTCGGCTGGCCTGGCCCGAAATCTGGTTTGGCCTGGCCGTCACTGCTACATGGATCGTAATCTTCTTCACCATCTACCGGCTGCTCTGGCGGCTGGGCCTGCGGCGCTATGAAGCAGTGGGAGCGTGACGAGTTACGAGTTATGAGTTACGAGTTACGAGTGACGAGTTCAAAAGTCCTGAGTGCTGAGTGCTGAGTGCTGAGTGCTGAGCCTGCCTTGAGCGAACGCGAAGGGTGCTGAGTGCTGAGTGCTGAGTGCTGAGCCTGCCCTGAGCGAACGCGAAGGGTGCTGAGTGCTGAGTGCTGAGTGCTCGGTTACGCATCATGCATTACGGATTACGGATTACGGATTACGCTTTACGCTTTACGTTTTACGCATCACGTTTCACGCAGTACGAAGTTCACAACGTTTATGGCTTATTTGCGCCTCCTCTCTATCTTCTACAAAAACTCGCTCATCACGGAACTGGAATACCGGCTTCAGTTCTGGGCGAACCTGGGGCTGAGCCTGTTCTGGCTGGTGTGGGCGGCGCTGGGCGTGCGGGTGTTTTTTATCCACACGGCCACCATTGCGGGCTGGCGCTACGAGGAGGTGCTGGTGGTGGTGGGGCTGTTTTTTGCCCTCAACGGCTACCGCCAGATGTTTATTCAGCCCAATCTTTCGCGTCTGTCGCAGTATGTGCAGCAGGGCTTGCTTGATTACATGTTGACCAGGCCGGTCAACAGTCAGTTTCTGGTGAGTCTGCGCTACATTGGCGTGCATAACTGGGGCGACCCGCTGCTGGGCCTGGGGCTGGTGGCCTACGCCTTCTGGCTGCTGGGCTACGCACCGGGGCCAGTTCAAGTAGGGCAATTCCTGCTGCTGGCGCTGGCGGCGGTGGTGCTGCTCTACAGCCTCAACCTGCTGCTGCAAACCACCACCATCTGGCTGGTCAACATCGAACGGGCCGACACGCTGGTCTGGAGCCTGCTGGAAGCCGGGCGCTTCCCGGTAGATTTCTACCGCGGCTGGGTGCGCCTGGCCCTGACGGTGCTGGTGCCGGTGGCCTTCTTCACCACCTTCCCCGCAATGGCACTGCTGGGGCGGCTGGAATGGTGGGTGGCGGCGGTAGCGCTGCTGGTGGCGCTGCTGGCCTTTGTAGCGGCCTCGGCCTTCTGGCGCTTTGCGCTCCGTTCCTACACCAGCGTCAGTAGTTGAGCCTCACAGGTAGAGATTAGCGGTTGAGATTAGCGATTGGAGATTGGTGATTGACGATTATGATTGATAGAGCGACGCACGAGGACATTCCGCAACTCGTTGAGCTTGACCACCATGTGACTCCCGCCGTGATGACCCGCAAAGTTGAGCAAGGCGAGGTCATTGTCGCTCGGCGAGACGCTATCGTTCTCGGCTGGCTGCGCTATGGCTACTTCTGGGACTCAATCCCCTTTATGAACATGCTGACGGTGCAGGAAGCCTACCGAGGCCAGGGCATCGGCACACAGCTGGTGCAGTTTTGGGAAGGGCACCTCCGTTCCCAGGGCTATGGCGAAGTGCTAACCTCCAGCCTGGCCAATGAGCGGGGCCAGTTTTTGTACCGCAAACTTGGCTACCAGGATTGCGGGGCCCTGCTGCTGCCAGGTGAGCCGCTGGAAATTTTGTTTCGTAAGCTTCTGTAGCCCTCAGCTCTTCCTCACCAGTTGCGCCCTGAACGCCGTAACCTGCTTCTGGCGCACATCACCCCTTTCATTTCTGGTAATTCCCCTGTGCTACTATCAATGTGTAGTACAAATATATGCGGCAGCAACGCCAACATGTTGAACGTTGGCCCGCTGCCAAAACTGGCTAATGAGTCTTTACAAATAATCCAGACAACCATCGGAACAACACGCTTATGAGGATTAAAAATTAAATCCGGTATAGCCCGCGCAGGCGGGCTTTGCACACGAGAGCCGCACCCTTTAGGGCTACGGCGAGCAGATATACCCGTTTAATTTCTTAAAGTTCATCAGCGTGTTTTAGGCTTCCAGACGCCGAATTTATTCGGTGGACAGGGCAGCACCGCGTGTCCGAATTAAAAAGTAAAACTTCATCAGCAAGAACGACATCGTATAGCATTGTCATCATCCTGTCATCTTGCGAAAAAGCCTTTTCGTGGCTACCTGCGGTAGATAGTAGTAGGTGGGGAAATTCAGGCGAACCGGCGGCAACACCATTCCAAACCACATGTTTCAGAAGCTTCGCTCGCATCTCTACTATAAAATTATCATCCCCTTTCTGTTGCTTACCTTGCTGGTGGCGCTGGTGGGCGCGGCGGGCGCATTTCTGTTTATCACCGGGAATGCCCAGGAGCGCTTGAGCAACCAGCTTACCCAGTCGGCCCGCACCGTGGGCGATCAAGTGGTAGCTGCCGAGCAGGCCAATCTGGTGTTTCTGCGGGAGCTGGCCTTTGCTGGCCCCAACCCCGCCACCGGGGCACCGGCAGTGGCGGCAGCCCTGGCCCGCAGCGACGCGGCGGGGCTGGAACAGGCCCTCGATCCCTATTTTCGCATCAGCGTGCAACGCAACCTACGCCTCGACCGGCTGATTGTCTTTGATGCCCGTCAGCAATCGTTGCTGGACTGGAGCCGGGTGGACTCACCGGACGGCAGTGTCAGCCGGGCGAGCCAGCCTGGCCGCAATCTCGGCTCGCTCTGGTTTGTGCCAGAGATTCTAGCGGGCAACAGCGATACGCAGGGCGATAAGTATGCCGGTCTGCTCGATCTTGGCGATCCCACCACGCGCTACTTTTTTACCGTAGCTCCAGTGGTACAGGGCGACACGGTGGTTGGTGGGCTGATCGCCGCAACCAGACTCGACACCCTGCTGGAAGGGCTGAAATCCAGTGCGCTGACGGCAGTGGTGGCCGTGCATCGTGCCGATACCGGCAGCACGTTTGCCAGCACACTGCTGCCGGTAAACGGCCTCCAGGAACTGGATGTGCAAGCGAACCTGGTGCCCTTGATCCGTGATCAGGAAGCGGCCCAGCAGGAAAGTGTGATTACCACGGTTCAGGTGAACGAACGTGACTACCAGTTCGCCTATGCACCATTGCGCATACGGGGTGAAACCGTGGGCCTCACCTCGGTCGCTCTTTCAAGCGACTATGTGAGTGGGCCGTGGGCAGCAGCTCGCTTGCCGCTGGTGCTGTTGACGCTCGTTATGATGCTGGCGATTATCGGCCTGGGAAGTGCCATTAGCCGCCAGATAACCCGGCCTCTGGGGGAACTGGTGGCAACAACCCAGGCCGTGGTTGCGGGCGACCTGGAGCGGCGGAGCCGGGTGCAGGTACAGGATGAGATCGGCGTGCTGGCCCAGTCGTTTAACACCATGACCTCGCACCTGTTGAACCTGTATGGGGCCATGCGGCTTGAAGCCAACAAGCGGGCTGCGATTGTGGAAAGCATCTCCGACGGCGTGGTGGTGTGTACGCTTGATGGAGAAATTCTTGTTACCAATCGCGCTTTGCGCACATGGCTCGGCCCCGAGTCCAACCCTCGGCGTTTTTCCAATATTCCCCTCCAACGCTTGCCCATGCAGAATCCCTCGTTTGGGGCCGATCTCTTCCAACTGCACAACCGGGTGCTGCGGGTGGCGGCTGCCCCGGTGACCGACGCTGCGGGCGAGCAGGCGGGAGTGGTGTGCGTGATGCAAGATGTGAGCGAGGCGATTGCGATGGACGAGGCGAAAACGAACTTTATCGCTACTATTTCACACGAAATGCGCACCCCCCTGACGGTGATGGGTGGTAACCTCGATCTGCTCTCGCTCCATGTGTTTGGCCCCCTGAACGACAGTCAGCGTGAAGCCGTGGCGACTACCCGCCGCCATATTGATGCCATGACACGGCTCTTAAACAGCGCGATCGCTCTGGCTGCCCTTGATTCCGGCCAGCTAACACTTGCGATACAGCCGCTCGACATGCGCTTTGTGCTGCGCAGTGCGGCCCATGCCATGGAGCCGCTGTGTACGGAAAAGGGCCTGAGCCTGACGCTGGAGTTGCCGGAGGCCCTGCCAGCTGTGCTGGCAGATGAAATTCAGGTGCGCAATGTGGTGCAGCAATTGTTGGATAACGCCTACCGATACACTGCCACGGGTGACATCACCCTGCGGGCCATGGTGGAAGATGGCATGCTGCTGGTGGAGGTGCAGGACAGTGGGCAGGGTATCAGCGAACAGTCGCAGGCCACACTTTTTACGCGGCTGGCCCGTGGAAGCGGCGACCACGAAGGCATTACCTCAAACGAACGGGGGCTTGGGCTAGGGCTGGCCATTGCCCAGCAGTTGGTGATACTGCATGGTGGCCGCATCTGGCTGGCGGAAACATCGGTGGCTGGCAGCAGGTTTTGTTTCACTTTGCCCCTGGCTCAGCAGGCAAAACACAATCATGCAGAAACCGTGGCAACGCTGGCCTGAACGGCAGCTCAACATGTGGCTGGTGGGCCTGGTGCTGCTGCTGGCCCTGTTTGGCATGCTGGCTATTGCCCAGCTTGTGCTGCTGCTGGTGCTGCCGAACCCGGAACGCAAACCCCAGAGTGTGTTGAGTCGGCTCGCAGCCGACTACAGTCCGTGGGACACCAGCCTTATACTGCCGCCGCTGGCACCCGAAGCGGCGCGGGCAGCGGAACGGGATGCTGCACCTCCACCAGAACCGCCGCCAGATGTGCGAGTTGTGCCGCCCGCCATGCTGGAAACGCCCATCCCCGGTGTGGCAACCGGTGGCACGCCAACCGCCTCGGCAACGCCAACTACCTCCTTGGCGAGTGGAACGCCCGTGGCCACGATGATACCGGTGGGGACGACATTAGTCGTTATTGCGACCCCAACCAGTGGCCCGCTGGTGCCGATCGTTTCTGCACCTACAACACCAGGGTCAAACCTTCCGCCGACGCGCCAACCGCCAACGGCAACAAATGTTGTGCCAACACGTTTTGTGCCGTCGGCTACGCCAGTGCTGCCGACGGCGACACCTGTGCCGCCATCGGCTACGGCCAGCCCCGCGCCAAGCCGCACGCCCACGGCCAGCCCCACGGTGGCCACGGCCACCGCCTCGCCGAGCGCCACTGCCACCCGCACGGCAACGGCACTGCCTACGGTGAGCCGCACGGCAACGGCACTGCCTACGGCGAGCCGCACGGCAACGGCGCTGCCGACAATGACCTCCACTGCCACCCGCGTTGCCACGGCGACCAACACCCCAACCCCGATGCCGACGGTAATCACAGCACCAACGGCAACGGCGGTGCCGCCAACAGCCACGGCCACGCCGATTGCGGCACCAGTTGACCCGACGGCGACGGCGACGGCTGAGCCAACGGCGACCTCAACGGCGACAGCTGAACCAACCGCAACGCCAACGGCGACGGCGGAGGCAACGGCTACCCCAACTGAAGAACCACCGACGGTGGTACCGACGGAAACGCCAACGGCGACACCCACAGCAACGGCTATTCCAAAGGAGCTGCGGCTCGTCTCGCTCTGCTGGGTTGACGAGACAACGCACCGCTGGCGGGTTGATAACCTGACCGATGAGACGGTGAACATTGCGTTCTACCTCTACCCGAATGAACCACCGTCGTCGCCATTGTTGGGCGCTGCGCAAACACCGGGTTCCACCACATATGAGGTAGGCGGCCATAATCGAGGTGGGGCAAACACCATGCGCCTCTTCCGCGACGAGGATGTAGTGGATACCAAAGCTGCTAACAATAGCGATTGTTAGGTATATGTAATGGGTGTCCAAAGCTGGCTTGACACCCACCCCCAGGGCAGGTACGATTCCTCTGCGAAATAGATGCTATCGGGACGCTGTGCCCGTGCAACGATAGAGGAGCAAGCCAGCCCATGAACCAGAGTCCCCCCACCATCAACATCGGCCTGGTGCAGATGCGCTGCACCAATGACGCGCAGGCGAATATGGAAAAGGCCATCGCCGGGGTGCGCGAGGCTGCCGCCAAAGGCGCGAACATCGTCTGCCTGCCGGAGCTGTTCCGTTCGCTCTACTTTTGCCAGAGCGAGGAGCATGTAAATTTCGACCTGGCTGAGCCGGTGCCTGGCCCCAGCACCGAAACGCTGGGCGCACTGGCCCGCGAGCTGGGCGTCGTGATTATTGCCAGCCTGTTTGAGAAGCGTGCCCACGGACTGTACCACAACACCACCGCCGTGCTCGATGCCGACGGCAGCTACCTGGGCAAGTATCGCAAGATGCACATTCCCGACGATCCGCTGTTTTACGAGAAGTTCTACTTCACGCCGGGCGACCTGGGCTTTAAGGTGTTTCCTACCCGCTACGGCAGGCTCGGCGTGCTGATCTGCTGGGATCAGTGGTATCCCGAAGGGGCCAGACTCACGGCGCTGCGGGGGGCCGAGGTGCTGTTTTACCCCACCGCCATTGGCTGGCACCCCAGCGAGAAAGCGCAGCACGGCGTAGCCCAGCACCAGAGTTGGGAGCTGATCCAGCGTTCGCATGGTATTGCCAACGGCTGCTACGTCGTCAGTGTGAACCGCACTGGCCACGAGGGCGACCCGGAGGGCGGGATCGAGTTCTGGGGCCAGAGCTTTGTGTCCGACCCCCAGGGCACCATTCTGGCGAAGGCTGGAGTGGAGGGTGAAGCGGTGCTGGTGGTGCCGGTGAACCTGGGTAAACTCGACGTGCAGCGCACCCACTGGCCCTTTCTGCGTGACCGCCGTATTGACGCCTATGGCGAGTTGACCAAGCGGTTTATTGATGAATAGCTGTACTGCGTACTGCGTACTGCGTAATACGTACTGTGTAATGAGGTATGCCTATGTCCACCATTGAAACGCCAACCACCGTGTCAGCCGCCGCACCTGCTGACGCCTTTCCTTACGGCTGGCGCTACGTGCGCCACGACAAGCCCGATGGCACATGGGTAATGGAGCAGGTGCCGCTGACGCTTGAAGATGTTCTGCATCCCCAGGAGGACGATCAGGCGACTCACAGTAGTGCTCATCAACGGCGATGTGCCTATTTTTTCAATGTGCTTCGTGCGCAAGTACAACACGACCGAACTGCGGTAGTGCTTCATGATGTACGCATTGCCTGGGATGTGCCCGAATTGGGCGCACACGGCCCGGACATTATGCTTATCTTCGGTGTGCGCGAGGTGAAGAACTGGAGCACCTTTGATGTTGCAGCGGAAGGCACCCGGCCCAGCATGATTATCGAAGTGGTGTCGCCAGAAACGCGAGCGGTAGACGTGTATCACAAGCTCGATGAGTATGATATGGCGGGCGTGCCGCTGTATGTGATTGTGGACACCGTGCAGCGGCGGGGCCAGCGCATGATGCGGCTGCTTGGCTACCAGCAGACGAAAGCCGCCTATGTACCCTTGCAGCCCGATAGCCGGGGCTGGCTCTGGCTGGAGCCGGTGCGATTGTACCTCGGTGTGGAGGAGAACGAAGTCTACTGTTATGACGAGCATGGGGTGCGGCTGGGCGACTACGCTGACCTTGCTAGAGCGCTGGAAGCGGCGCAACAGGCCCAGAGCGAAGCTGCCGCCCGCATTAAGGCCTTGGAAGAGGAGCTTGCCCGGTTGCGGGGAAATGTGTAATGTTTATTGGAAGTATGTATCGTGTTGCAGTGCAAAATACGGCCCGCCAAAGAAACACCCATATTCGACATGATGACCAACACACCAATCCAACTGGGCTATCGCATGCCCGCCGAGTGGGAGCCGCACCAGGCGACATGGCTTTCGTGGCCCCACAAACAGGCCAGCTGGCCCGGTAAAATTCACATGGTCTGGCCAGTGTATGCCCAGGCAGTGGCGGCGCTGGCTCGCTCTGAAACAGTGCATATCAATGTGGACGATGCGGCGATGGAGGCGGAGGCGCGGGAATTTCTGCGGGCGGCGGGGGCCAGCGGCGACATCCGCTTTCACCACTTCCCCACCAACGACGCATGGTGCCGCGACCACGGGGCGATCTTTGTCACGCGACCGGAGACGGGAGAACGAAGACGGGGGCCAACAGACTCGGGTCTCCCGTCTCTCGTCTCTCGTCTCCGGTCTGACCTTGCTGCAACGGACTGGGGCTACAATTCCTGGGGCGACAAGTATCCGCCCTACGATCTGGATAATCTAATTCCAGGCCGCATGGCTGAGTATCTAGGGGTGCCCCGCTTCGAGGGTGGGATGATCCTGGAAGGCGGCTCGATTGATGTCAATGGGGCGGGCGCACTGCTCACCTCGGAGGCATGTTTGCTCAACCCTAACCGCAACCCGGAGCTGAGCAAAGCCGAGATTGAGCAGCGCCTGCGAGACTTTCTGGGGGTGACGCAGATTCTCTGGCTCGGCGATGGCATTGTGGGCGATGACACCGACGGCCACATTGATGACATTGCTCGCTTTGTGGCCACCGACACGATTGTGACGGTGGTGGAAGAAGACCCCGCCGACGAGAATTACGCCATTTTGCAGGAGAACCTGGAGCGGCTGCATGCCATGCGTGACCTGAGTGGCAAGCCCTTCAAGGTCATCACCTTGCCCATGCCGCCAGCCGTTGTCTATGAAGATCAGCGCCTGCCCGCTTCCTACGCCAACTTCTACATTGCCAACACGGTGGTGTTGCTGCCCACCTTCAACCATCCCAACGACGAGCGGGCCAGGGCTACCTTGCAGGCCTGCTTCCCCAACCGCGAGGTTATTGGCCTGGACTGCACCGACGTGATTTGGGGGCTAGGCGCATGGCACTGCCTCACGCAGCAAGTTCCGGCGTAACGCCTGCGCCGAGGCCATGAACAACCCGGCTCCCATCACGAAGCCCGCCTGCGCCGAGGCCGTGAACAACCCGGCTCCCATCACGAAGCCCGCCTGCGCGGGCTGACACCCAGGCCGCGTAGGCGGCCTTCGCCCTGATTGCCCGCCCGTTCACGGGCCGGCCAGAGACACACAAAGGCCACCGTCACACGACGGTGGCCTTTGCGTCCAACCAGGTTGATGTTACGCGGGTAGCACCCCTGGGCGCGGCTGGGGCGCGGGCCGCTCGTCTGGCCCAATGGGGGCGTTGGGGCTGGGGAAGCTGGGTGGTGCCGGTGGCAACACATCTCGCCCCTTGATTGCCGCCTCAACCCCGTCCCGGTCAAGGGTTTCGAACTCCAGCAACGCCTTCGCTAACCGATCCAGCGCATCTCGGTTCTCGGTCAGCAGCCGCAACGCCGTGGCCATGCGCTCTTCCAGCAGCGTGCGCACTGTGGTGTCCAGCAGGGCCGCAGTGGCTTCGCTATGGTCGCGGGGGCCAGCCATTTCGCGCCCCAGGAATGGGTTCTCAGTGCTGTCGCT
>JALONX010000879.1 GCA_025454695.1 Chloroflexaceae bacterium | reverse complement strand
ATAGCACATGCTTCCCTACAATGCTGGGGTGCGGGCAAATATGGCAGTGACAGGGGTTGGAAGCATAGCACGAAGCGGTATTCAAGGGTCACCTCATTGGGTATATTCGACCATCCGGCTCAACCCGATACACATCCTGCACAGATTGATATGTTCCATCTGGATACAAAACGGCGAAGGAGATGATGACACCAGTGCTTTGCTGAATTTGCCCCAGGTTGCCTTCAAGGATGAGCTTGCCGTCAGTGCAAGCTGGTGGGACTGCTGAAGGGTCTTGCCCAAACGGCTGGCCATAGGAAAAGGTTGTATTGACGCCGTTGATCTGGAAGGTAGCCTTGACATCCTTAAATGCCAGCGTGTTTACACAGCTAACCGTGAAGTGCAGCCCGGCTGCGGTCTGGTCAATCGTGAGTTTCAGCGGCTCTCGCGTCGCTACCGTGTGGGGCTGCGACACGGGGATATAGGTGGTAATTGGTCTGCATGCGCTGCTTACAAATAGTACGCAGCATATGATGATAAGCTGAAGCAGTTTCATGACGGTAGCCTTTTCACAAACGCCGCCACCTCCCGCGCAATGGCCGTGAGCAGCGCCGCCTCCCGCACGTTCAGCCCCGCCCGCCCCGCTAGTTGACGTAACGTTCGTAGTGCCACCGCCGGATTGCGCCCCTTAAAAAACTCCACCGCATGCAAGGCCGCTTCTGTTGCCGTGAAGAGTTGCGCCAAATCGCTCTGTGTGGCGATTTTAGATGTTGGATTTTGGATTTTCGCTGGCAAAGACTCAGGTAATCCAACATCTAAAATCGGCAATCCAAAATCTCGCGTTGCGTTGCGCAGTTCGTACATCAGCAACAGCGCCGATTGGGCCAGGTTGAGGGCCGGGTAGCGTCAGCATGGCACTGGCAAGGCTCGGCATGTCGCCGGTGGCGGGGCGCTCTCCGTGGCGTTGGGCCGCCGTGCCCACCACGAACACGGCGTCAGCCAGGGCTGCGTCGAGATCGGCGTAGACCCGCGTCGCCGCCAGCAGATCATCGCAGCGGTGGGCCACCCGCAGGATCGTGGCCGCGTCAAACGATTCGGGCTGTACCAGCCGCAGCTGATGGAGGCCCATGTTGTGCATCGCCCGCAGCACCGCGCCGATGTTGGTGGCATCCTGGGGTCGGTGCAGCACGATGATGATGTTGCTGAGAGACATGCCTTATATTTGCCACAGAGTACACAGAGAACAGCAGGCAGTTGGCAGTTGGCAGTTGGCGATTTACGCCGCACGTTTCACGTTTCACGTTTCACAACCAACCCTCTGTGTTCTCTGTGCCCTCTGTGGCTAAACCTGTGCTCTCTGTGGCTAGTGTTGCTATCTCCCAACCAGCCCCGCCGCGACTTCGGCCACGCGCTCGGCGGTGAGTCCGTAGTGCTGGTAGATTTCTTTGAACGGCGCGGAGGCCCCAAAGCGGTCTACGCCGACCACTGCGCCCGCCGTGCCCACGTAGCGCTCCCAGCCAAAGGGCGAAGCCGCTTCCACGGCGACTCGGGCCGTCAGCGTCGGCGGCAGCACCTCGTCCTGGTAGGCCTTGTCCTGAGCGGCAAACAGCTCCCAACATGGCATGCTCACCACACGGGCGGCGATGCTGCGGCCCGCCAGCAACTCGGCGGCGGCGAGGGCCAGTTGCACTTCGCTGCCGCTGGCGAGCAGGGCCACGCTGGGGTTGGCGGCGTCCTTCAGCACATAAGCACCCCGTAGTGCGCCCTCCGCCGGGGCAAATATGTTCCGATCCAGCACCGGGGCCGCCTGCCGACTCAGCACCAGGGCGGTTGGCCCGTCCTGCCGCTCCAGGGCCACCCGCCAGGCCTGGGCCACCTCATTGGCATCGCCGGGGCGCACTACAAACAGGTTGGGCATGGCCCGCAACGCCGCCACATGTTCCACCGGCTGGTGGGTCGGGCCGTCCTCGCCCAGGCCAATGCTGTCGTGGGTGAAGACGTAGATGGTTTGAATACCCATCAGCGCCGCCAGGCGAATGGTGGGGCGCATGTAATCACTGAAGACCAGAAAGGTGCCGCCGTAGGGAATGAGTCCACCGTGCAGGGCCATGCCGTTCATAACCGCGCCCATAGCGTGTTCGCGCACCCCAAAGTAGATGTTGCGCCCACTGAAATCATCCGGCTTGAGTGGCTCGGCTCCCTTGACGCTGGTGTTGTTTGAGCCGCCCAGGTCGGCGGAGCCACCCAGCAGCCCCGGCACCAGCGGAGCCAGGGCGTTAATCAGTTGGCCGGAGTAGACGCGGGTGCCATTGCCCTTTGCATCTGCGGGAAAGGTCGGCAGCGCGGTGGCCCAATCGGGCAGCTGCTTATCCATCATCTGCGTCCACAGCGTCGCCAGTTCGGGGTGGGCCTCACGGTAGCGGGCGAACATGGCGTTCCAGGCGGCCTGGGCCTTCGCGCCCGTGTCGCGGGCCTGTTGCATGTGTTCGTAGACTTCACCAGGCACATAAAACGTTGGCTCGGTGGGCCAGCCCAGGGCCTCTTTGGTCAACCGCACCTCATCGGCCCCCAGCGGCTCGCCGTGGGCTTTGGCGGTTCCGGCCTTGTTGGGGCTGCCGTAGCCGATGATGGTGCGACAGACGATGATCACCGGGCGCTCGTGTTCGGCCTGGGCCGCCGCCAGCGCCCGACTCACGTCGGCCATGTCGTGGCCGTCGCACTCCAGCACATGCCAGCCGTATGACTGAAAACGTAGCGGGATGTTTTCGGAAAAGGCCAGGCTGGTGGGGCCGTCCAGTTGCACATGGTTGGCATCGTAGATCAACACCAGCTTGCCGATCTTAAGATGCCCAGCCAGGCTGCACGCTTCGTGCGAAATGCCCTCTTGCAGGTCGCCGTCGGAGCAAATGGCGTAGGTCGTGTGATCCACCACTGGAAAGCCGGGGCGGTTGAACTTCTCGGCCAGGTAGCGGGCCGCGAGCGCCATACCCACGGCGTTGGCCACGCCCTGCCCCAGCGGGCCGGTGGTGGTTTCCACGCCGGGCGTGTGGTGGTATTCGGGGTGGCCCGCCGTGCGGCTGCCCCACTGCCGGAAGCGGCGCAACTCTTCCAGCGGCAGGTCGTAGCCGGTGAGGTGCAACAGGCTGTAGATCAGCATGGAGCCGTGCCCGGCGGACAGCACAAAACGGTCGCGGTCGGGCCAGTGTGGGTCGGCGGGGTTGTGTTTGAGAAAGCGCGTCCAGAGAACGTAGGCAGCATCGGCCATGCCCAGGGGCAGGCCAGGGTGGCCGCTGTTGGCCTGCTGCACGCCATCCATCGAGAGGGCGCGAATGGCGTTGGCACAGAGCCGGTCGAGGTCGGAACCGATGGAAGGGGCAGCCGTGGTCATACACAATCCTCGTACTACTTGCTAGAAAGGCGGCTTCTGGGCCGATTGTAACACCTTTTGTAACGCTCGCTGTCACAACCTGTCGCTTCTTTCTGGCCCTACCGCATGGTTCAATAGGTGTGAAACGTAAAATGTAATGCGTAAAACGTAATGCGTAATAAGTGAAACGTGAGACGTGAAGCGTGATACGTAATGCGTAATGCGTAATGCGTAATGCGTGAAACGTAAGAACCGAGAACCGAGAACCGAGAACCGTCCGCAGTTCGTGCCAAATTGCCAACTGCTAACTGCTGACTGCCTGCTG
>JALONX010000878.1 GCA_025454695.1 Chloroflexaceae bacterium | reverse complement strand
GTTACAGGCACAGCAATGGCCATACTCAGGCCAGTGTTGGCCGAGCTACAGGCAGTGTGTACCGCCAGTTCACAGGTGTAATGAAACGATACTGAGACGCCCTAACAGGACGCTAAATCCGCTGAAGGAAGGGTTGAATATTTTGTTACGGGGCCGTTACGCTCAACCCAGTCGTGTTGAGCTTGCGCATAGGCTGCGGGGGTGCCAATATCAAGCAGGTAGCCCCGCAGCGCCCGCCCAAACACCGGGGCATTGGCGTGCAGCAGGGCGGGGATAATGTCGTGGCCAAAGTCGCTCACACCAGGCGGTATCCACTCCAACAGCGCCGGTTCGCAGATGTAGACCCCGGCGTTGGCGGTGCTGCCGCCGTCCCACCTGGCCGGTTTTTCCACAAAACGCTGCACCCGCCCGGTGTTGTCAAGCTCAATCATGCCCTGCGACTGGGGCGTGCTGGTTTGTTTGAGGGCCAGGGTCATCATTGCGCCCCGCTGGCGGTGGAAGGTGAGCAGATCGTCAAGATCAAGATCGAGCAGCAGATCGCCGTAGATGACGGCAAAGGTTTCGCTAAAAAAGCCGGGAAAATTGTGAACTGCCCCGGCGGTGCCGCGCAGTTCGGTTTCGCGGGCGTAACGCAGCGCCATGTCGAAACGTTCGCCAGTGCCCAGGCCGCTTTCCACCACCTCGGGTAGGTAGTGCAGGTTCAGCGCGGCCTCACGCACGCCGTAGCGCCGCAACCAGCGCAGCGTGTGGGCCAGCAGCGGTTCGCCCGCCACGGGCAGCATCGGCTTGGGGCATGTGTCGGTCAGTGGGCGCAGGCGTGTGCCCACCCCCGCCGCTAGGATGAGTGCTTTCATGTATGATGTTGGATGTATGTTGGATTGCGGGAGCCGCGCTCCCGCCCGGCAGCACTGCCAACTGCTAACTGCCAACTATTCTCTGTGTCCTCTGTGTTCTCTGTGGCTAACTGCCAACCAGCTCCGCAATTGCGGCGACGGCCCGTTCGCTGGCCCCTGGCCGAATGGGGGCGACGGCGTTGCGCAGACGGGCGAGCGGTTCAGGTTGCAGCCAGGTGCGCACGTTGGTGATCATATCGTCATAACTGTTACCAACCAGCACATTCACCCCGGCGTCCACCAGGTAGCGCCATTCGGTTTCATTACGAATAATCAGGCCGGGCGTGCCCAGCACGGCGGCTTCTTCCTGCAAGCCGCCCGAGTCGGTGAGCAGGGCGCGGGCGTTGGCCACCAGCTTTAGCATGTCCAGGTAGCCCAGCGGTTCACATGTGCGAATACGGGCCGACAGGCTGAGACCTTGCTGTGCCAGGGCTGCCGCCGTGCGCGGGTGGAGCGGAAAGGCAATCACATGGTCGTTGGCCAGTTCGTTCAATGCCCGCACCATGCCCGGCAGCACATCGGGCGTGGTGTTTTCGGCCCGGTGCAGTGTCAGGGCGAGATAACGCCCGGCGTCCAGATCGAGCGTTTCCAACACCTTTGAACGTTCGGCAAATTCCCGGTTGCGCAACACCGCGTCAATTGCGCTGGAACCAATGGTGCGAATAGCTGCGCTGGGCAACCCTTCGGCCCGCAGGTTGCGTTCGGCAATTTCGTCGGCGGCCAGCAGCAGCGCCGATAGATGATCCACAATTACCCGGTTTAGCTCTTCCGGCATGGCCCGGTTAAACGAGCGCCCGCCCGCTTCCAGATGCACCACGGGAATGCCAAGCTTGGCCGCGCCCAGCCCACCAGCCATGGTGGTGTTGGTGTCGCCCTGCACTAGCACCGCAGCGGGCTTTTCGGCCAGCAGAATTGGCTCAAGCCGTGACAGCATGCGGGCGGTCTGCTCGCCGTGGCTGGCCGAGCCGACATTCAGGCTGTAGTTGGGCTGGGGCAGGCCCAGGTCTTCAAAAAAGACCGCGTCCATTTCCTGCGAATAGTGCTGCCCGGAATGCACCAGCACATGGGCAAATCGTTCGCGCAGCAGCGGGATCAGCGGTGAGAGTTTAATAATTTCGGGGCGGGTGCCCATCATAGTCAGAATTTTTTTCATCAGTGTTCCTCAAGTTCAAATTGAATACCGTAGTAGCGCTGCATAAACTGGCCTAATTCGTGGTAGACCGGGTCGTTCTGTGGGCGCACGGTTCCCGTGCTAAGGTCGAACGTCAGCGCACCGGCAGGCGCTTGCCAGTTGGCCAGACTCACCAGCACAATGTTTCTCCCGTCTACTGATCCGATGGGTAGGCCGGGCTGTTTGGGGCCAACCGCAGCCAGGCGGTAGCTGCGCCCCCGGTGGGTAAACTGGTAGCTGCCACCACTCGTGGTCACCGTGGCCGACCAGTGGCCCTGCACCACCATCGCCACAAAATGGCGCAGCATGTGGTTGGCGGCGGCTTCCAGCCGGGCGGGCGTCATGCTGCGGCGCAGCCGTTCCATGCTCCCCACCACCTGGGCCGGGTTGCCTTCCACCACGCTGCCCGCAGCAATGGCCCCTGTGACCACTGAGCGCGAATTGACAAAACTGTTATCGCCAATCTCCACCCCGGGGTGGAGAAAGACACCGGCAGCGCACCAGACATAATCGCCCAGGCGAACGGTGCCAAAGCGCACCCAGTAGCCTTCGGTATAGGGAAGAAACGAACCGTGGGTGTAGACCATGCAGCGTGCCCCCAGCGCACTGTAACGCCCAAGGCGCACATCCTCATCGTTGTTGATCAGGCACTGGGGGCCAATGTAGCTCGGTTAATGATAAATTTTACAAAAAGAATGCTACATATGTTAGGCCTATTACACTGTAATTATTTGT
>JALONX010000137.1 GCA_025454695.1 Chloroflexaceae bacterium | reverse complement strand
GCCGTCGAAGCGGTAATGAATACCTGCGTAGACACGGGAACGGGACGCTTCTTCGGCTTTTGCCCACAACCCTGCTGCCTGTTCGGGGAACACCCCTCCAAGAAATGTCGCTGCGGCCCCCGAAAACGTGGCATGGCCTGAGGTGTAGGAGGGGTGATTGGGCAGCGCAATCAGCAGTTTAATGTCTGGATCAGCATGGACGGGGCGCAGCAACCAGTAGGTGTACTTGGTGTCCCACGAGCTAATGCCCGCGTCCATCAGGGCCATGTTGAGATAGGCCAGCACCCGCGTTGTTTCCACTAACCCCAAGTTCTTTTCCACCAGCATGTTTACCGCAATCTGGTTCCAATGGCCAGATGGTGTGGCCGTGCCTGCACCGTCGTTCCAATATTTGGCGATTGTAATCTGCGCTTCGGTGCGGTTGTCCGAAATGCTGCGTACCTCCTCCAACGCTGCCCGAAACTTCGCTGAGCCGAAAGCTGGCGGCGGCGGAGAACGGAACTGGTCGGGCCGCTCCATCAGCCAGGGTTTGAGGTGGCCCCACTGGGTCATGTGGGGCGCGTTGTAGTTTTCCCGGCTTTTAATCCACTTGTCGGGGCCAGTAGGAATAAGCCGCGTAGTGGGTGCCGCGCCCAGGTCGGCGTCCGAACGGGCGATCAGGGCTTCGGCCAGTTCACGGCCCAGCGTGTCGCCCGCCACCAGGTCGGTGCGGCAGTTCACCCCAGCCCACAGCCGCGAGTCCTGGTGTTCGTTGCGCTGCTGCTCGATGTAGGCCGTCTCCTGCGGGAAAAACTTGCGCAACACCGCCGCCGCCGCCCCGCTCATGGCTGCATGCTCCGATGGATAGGCGGCCGGGGTGCTGCTAACAAACAACGTTTTGATACCACTTTCGCTGGTTGGCGGCATGGTGCGGTTGTAGTAGGCCTGGTAGGCCAGGGCCGTTTGCAGCGCATCGTGCTGGGCCACCGAGAGCAGGGCATACAGCCGCGAGGCCGTCAGCGGGTCTCGCAGATGTTTGCTTACCAGCTCGCGGGCGATCTGGTTCCAGCGCAGGGTGGCCTGGCTTTCCCACATGGCGGCGCTGGCTTCTTGCTTCGCTGTCAGGTTACGTTGCAGGGCGCGCAGTTCGGCCATATCGGCAACAAGTTGCGGCGCACCAAGTTCTGGTGGCGGGGCAACCTGCACCTGTAAACCACTCAGGAGCTGCGGCACCTGCACGGGGGCGGCAACGGTGGTGGGAACGGTGTTTGCCCCCGTTATTGCCGGTTGCGAGCCTGGTGCAGCGGGTGCTGTGGCAAACCACGAGCTACAGCTACTTAGCATGCAGGCCATGAGCAGCACTGCGAACCGCGTTCCTCTAACTTCAAGCATTCCCACCTCCCGTGCAAGTGTGTCGTTGTCGCTGGCTATAACGAGCGTTTGTAGTGGCTCTTGCTGACGCTGTACCCCAACCATGTCGTGTGATTGGAAAACCGAGGTATCACACGGCGTACATTTCACCAGAAACAGGGGTGCATACGTTGCCACAGCCACAACCCGGGCTGCCTAACAAAAGTACTGTTCTTTATTTTGTGCCGGTACCACTGGCAATCAGTACCACCGATTATATCACTACTCGCAAGCGTGTGTGCAACAATTTATTCATTTTGGTGAAAAACGGATGACAGCGCTGCAACCCCCTTGTGGGGCTGGTTATATGCGTGAGTTTGTGGCTGCTTGCCTTTGTTACCGCTCACATTCCCCACGGCACACGTGGTTCGTGCTTGACAGGCCTATGGCCGCACGGCTACAATGGCCCCCTGCGCCGCGTTTGCGGCTTGTGGCGTTCGTATCACGTATTCGATAGTGGCAGTTCGAAAGAGGAGAAATCTCCACCAAAAGCCATTTCGTTGCCAGCAATACTGTGCTGCCTGTTGTGTTGGTTGAGCATCCGCCAAGGGGGGCGCCGCCAGGGTGCTGCCCCATGTTTTCGGGTGTTATATTTTTGATGACAACATGTTTAGGAGGCCTGTGTGACCACCTCAGTTATCGTTCCACCAGATACCAATGTTGATGATGAAGAAGATGTCGCTGTACCCGGCCCGAATGCGCAGGCCCTGGTAGCCCGCGACACCCATGTCATGGTGCCGATGGGCCGGGTCTACCCGCTGGCAATTGCCCGTGGCGAAGGCTGCCGCGTGTGGGATGTGGACGGCCATAGCTACCTGGACATGAATGCTGGGATTGCGGTGCTGGCGGCGGGCCACTGCCACCCCCGCCTCGTGCAAGTCGTGCAGGATCAGGTGACCCGCTTCACCCATATGGCGGGCACCGACTTCTACAACGAGCCGATGGTGCGCCTGGCCGAGAAGCTAGTTTCCACCATGCCCGACTCAAGCCACTGGCAGGTCTTTTTCTGCAACAGCGGCACCGAGGCGATTGAAGCCAGCATCAAGTTGGCCCGCCACGCCACCGGGCGGCAAAACGTCATCGCGTTCTATGGCGCGTTTCACGGGCGTTCCTACGGCAGTTTGTCGCTGACTGCGTCCAAGCCCTACCAGCGCCAGGGTTTCTTTCCCATGCTGCCGGGCAGCTTTCACACCCACTACCCCAACTGCCACCACTGCCCCATCAACCTGCACTACCCGGAGTGTGGTATCGCCTGCCTGGATGCGATTGAACGCACGCTGTTCCATACCGTCTGCCCGCCGGGCGAAGTCGCCGCGATTGTGGTCGAACCCATTCAGGGTGAAGGGGGCTATGTGGTGCCGCCAGATGGGGCACTGCGCAAACTGCGGCAGATCTGCGACCGCCACGGCATTCTGCTCATTCTGGACGAAGTGCAAAGTGGGGTTGGCCGCACCGGCAACATGTGGGCCTTTGAACATGAAGGCATCGTGCCCGACATCGTGGCCTCGGCCAAGGGCCTGGGGGGCGGCTTGCCCCTTGGCGCGATGATTGCCCGCGAGCAGTGGACTCAGAGCTGGAAACCTGGTTCCCACGGCAACACCTATGGCGGTAACGGCCTGACATGTGCGGTCGCCCACGAGGTGCTGTGCCTGGTTGAAGAGGAATTGATGGCGAACGCCGCCAGCGTCGGAAATCATCTGCTGGCCGCGCTGCACGCCATGCAACAGCGCACGCCCCACATCAGCGCCGTGCGCGGGCGCGGACTTATGGTTGGCGCTGAGTTGTGTGACCCGCTGACCGGCCAGCCCGACCGCCACCTGGCCAACATGGTGATGGAAGAAGCCTTCCGCCAGAAGCTACTGGTGCTGACATGTGGTGCCTCCACCATCCGCTTCTGCCCACCGCTGACCATTACAAAAGCAGAGGTGGACGAAGGACTGGCGATTTTTGAGTCCGCCATCCGCGCCTGCGTGTAAGCAGACCAGTTGTAGCCACAGAGGGCACAGAGAACACGGAGTTGTACCTACTTATTCTCTGTGCTCTCTGTGTTCTCTGTGGCTATGATTCGGGAGCGGCGTGCTATAATTGAACGTATGACAGATGCTGCTACGCCGACAACGGCCCCGCTGCTGTTTAATCGCTACCGGGTGCAGGAACAACTGGGCGAGGGTCGCCTGGCCGGTGTGTATGGCGCAACCGACGAGCGCCTGCAACGGCGCGTCCTGCTCCATCTTTTTCGTAAGGAACTGGTAGGCCAGAATCAGCTGCGCGAGCGTTTTGTGACCGAAGTAAACGCCAGCGCCCAGCGTTCGCATCCCGCCCTGTTGGAAGTGTTCGACAGTGGCGAGGTGGGCGGGCGTCCCTTTATGGTGACGGAGTATGCCGTTGGGCGGCCCCTTCGCAGCGTTGGCGCACTAACGCTCGAACAGGCCCTGCTCTACATGCGCCAGGTGAGCGGCGCAGTGGCCGCCTGCCAGGCCCGCAACCTGCCCCACCCGATGATTAGCAGTAGCAATGTGCTGCTGGTGGACGAGGGTCGCGTGAAGCTGGTGGAAAGCTGGCTGCTGCCCGCCGCCGAGGTGCCGCTGGATGTTGCTACCTACCGCCCGCCAGAACGTACCGAAGGCCAGCCCGCCACCCCGGCCAGTGTGGTCTACTCCCTCGGTCTGCTGCTCTACGAACTGCTAACAGGCAGCCGCGCCATCCGTGGCACCGACCCGGCAGCCGTGGCCCGCGCCCATCTTAACACCCGCGTGCCGCAGCTTTCGCACAGCCGCCCCACGCTCTACCTGCCTGCCCTGGAAACCCTGCTGGCCCGAGCCACCGCCCGCCTGCCCGAGCAGCGCCCACCCGACGCTGCCGCCTTTGCCGAGGCGCTGAACGAACTCTGGCGCACCATGGGCCGCACCACTCAGCAACTGGCCGCACCACCGGTTTCGCAGCGGCCCTTCCGTCAAGGTCGCCCTAATCCGCATCGCCAGGACACCGCCACCCTGCCCCAGCCCGCGCTCATGCCCCGCCCGGCGGCTCCCCAGCCTGCGCTGGACGAGGAGCCACGCATGCAACCGGTTGACCGGCGGACGGTTCAGCAACGGGCGCTGATTCGCGGGCTGGTCGGCTGGGTTCTGGTGGTTTCCCTGCTCCTGGCAGTGGCTTTCGGCAGCTACCTGCTCGCTTCAGACCTGGTGCGACGCTTTGCCAACATTGAACTGCCTCGCCCCACCTTGCCCGATATCGGCGGCATTCAAATCCCCGCTTGGCTTGGTGGCGCACCTGCCGGGCCAGCCTATGTGATTAACACCGATGCGCTGAACATGCGTGAGTCTGCCGACATTAACGCGCCGGTAATCCGTGCTTTTCCCCGTGGCACCCGTGTGCAACAAATAGCTGGCCCGGAAACGGTAGGCACCATCCAATGGGTGAAAGTACGCGCCGAACTGGACGGCCAGGCCTACGAAGGCTGGATGTCGCTGGGTTTGCTGGCCCCGGCGGAGTGAGGAGTCGATTTTGGATTTTGGATTGACGAGTGACGAATGACGAGTGACGAGTGACGAGTGACGAGTGACGAGTGACGAGTGACGAGTGACGATGAAAAATCGCCGTTCACGTTTTAGGCGATACTCGGTTCTTGGTTCTTGGTTCTTGGTTCTCGGTTCTCGGTTCTTGGTTCTCGGTTCTTCCAAAGGTGTTCTGGCATGCAATTTGCTTCTCAACTGGTTGAACGGTTGCGGGTTGCCGAACGGGTGACGGTGTTAACCGGGGCGGGCGTTTCTGCCGAAAGTGGTATTCCCACCTTCCGCGATGCCCAGACCGGCCTCTGGGCACGCTACGATCCGACTGAGCTTGCCACGCCCCAGGCCTTCGTGCGCAATCCGCGCCTGGTGTGGGATTGGTATGCGTATCGCCGGGATGTTATCGAACAAGCTGAACCAAACCCGGCCCACTATGCCCTGGTTGATATGGAGCAGCACTACGCCAACTTTACGCTGATCACTCAGAACGTGGACGGACTGCACTGGCGAGCAGGCAGCCGCAACCTGTTTGAATTGCACGGCAACATTAGCCGCATCCGCTGCTTCGAGTGTGCCGCCCCGGTGACGGGCTGGGATGACGACGGCGAACTGCCGCCCCGCTGCCCCCACTGTGGCGGGCTGGGGCGGCCTGATGTGGTCTGGTTTGGCGAGGGCTTGCCCGCCCCGGCCCTACGGGAAGCGGAACGGGCCACCGAGCGTGCTGACGTATTTCTGTCCATCGGCACCTCAGCCATGGTGCAGCCAGCAGCCTCGCTGCCCTTGCGGGCGCGGCGGGCCGGGGCCTACGTCATCGAAATCAACCCGGAAGAAACCTCCCTGGCGGTGATTGCCGATGAATGGCTGCGTGGCCCTGCGGGGGTCATTCTTCCCGAACTGTTCCGCCAGGCAGGCGGCGAACGCCAGAGCCCCGAGGAAGGCTGATGAGTCGTCGGAACGATGATGATGTGATTCTGCATGGTGAGCGGGTGCTGCTGCGCCAGTGGCAGCGCCGCGACGCGCTGGCCCAGGATTCCTGGCCGGCCTATACCGATGCGTTCAGCGGCCTGTGGAACCTGCCCCGCGCCGTGGCCCTTGGCGAAGACGATGACGACTACAGCTTCAACTTCACCGCCGTGCCCCGTCGCATCTGGGCCATAGACAACGACCGCCACCAGCTCATCGGGCGGCTGTCGCTGCGGGAAATTAAGCCCGTGGAAGGGAGCGCCCGCCTGGGCATCTCCATCGGCGCGTCCTATGTCAGCCAGGGCCTGGGAACAGAAGCCCTTTGCACCTTTCTCGACTACTTCTTCAACGACCTGGGCTTTGCTCACATGGTGCTGGATGTGGCCGCCGTCAACATCCGCGCCGTGCGCTGCTATGAACGGTTAGGCTTCCGCCATGTGGGCCACGACTGGCGCGACGCCCGCTACGACCCCAGCCTGCGCCTGCTCGACGACCCCCGTTATGCCGACTATCTGCGCTTTTTTCAGCGTAGTCGCCACGGCACCTTCGTCCTCTTCTACGAAATGGAACTGAGCCGCGACCAGTGGCGTCGCTGCGCCCCCCACATAACCGCCCGTGAGCGAGCTTCCTAAGCTTCAGCGCTGGCAATATTCTGGTAATGCCCACCATGTATGATAGTGTGTAGAAGCAGCTGCTGGCGCATTCCAGGGTCGGGCAGGCTGCAACAGAAACACGAAACCTCCAGCGTGGCCATGTGCCCACGTAGAAAGTAGCAGCAGCATGTCGCTTATTGCCGGGAACCTGCGGGTGGTGCAACAGCTCCTCGATCAGAGCGGGATGGCCTGGGCCGTGTGTGCCGGGGCCGCTGCCCACCTGTATGGCAACCGCCGCCCCATTCAAGATGTTGATTTGCTGGTAGCCCAGGGGCAGTTAAACACCATTGTCAAGCTGTTGCAAAGCGCCCAGAAGGCGGTGCAGTTTGATGGGCAGCGCATCATCTGGCGCGGCATCAAAGTGTTTGATGACCTGACCCTCCGACAGAACGGCATGGTGCATCCCTACACCCTCGACGCGGCCATGACCGAGCGGCGGCGGCGCTTGCCGCTGTTGGGCAATCAGGTGCAAACGCTAGCCCCGGAAGATGTGGTTATTCACAAACTGTTGATGGGGCGAGGAGCGGAACAGGGCAAACACGACCTGGAGGATGTTGCGGGCATCGTGCGCCGCCAGCAGCTCGACGGGGCCTACATCGCCGAACGGGTGAAGCTCGCCAACGCCGGGCGCATCAGCGTGCAGCTGCGCGAATTCGGTGTGGAATTGGGTGACTGAGGTTTTTGCCACAGAGCACACAGAGGGCACAGAGCGGAGCAGGCAGTACAGAGGTGGCCAACCAAGCGTTTTGGTGTGTCCGGGTCACCACGCCTACGAACGTGAACTTTGAAACCCGGTATAGCCCGCGTAGGCGGGCTTCGCTTATACTAGCCGAGGGCTTCAGCCCGACGGCCCGTTGCGTTCATGTGGGGTTTTGCCACAGAGCACACAGAGGGCACAGAGAGCAGCAGGCCATTGTATAGTTGGCAGGTTGCTGCCTCAGGTGCTGATAATTCAAAATCCAAAGTCGAGTTACACTCGTTGGCAGCGTATGCAGCGCCCGTAGAGTTGCAGCAGATGACCATCAATGGTGAAGTTGGTTTCGCTGGCCAGCTTCGCCATCATATCCCCCAAAAAACAGCCCTCAAAGGCCACCACTACGCCGCAGTTGGTACACACCAGGTGATGCATGTGGCCAGGCCAACTCGCGATGTAGCCGGTATCTAAACCGCTGGAATGAATACGGGCCACCCAACCCTCGGTATGGAGTTGCTCCAACGTGCGGTAGACCGTGGCCCGCCCTGGTGCGTGGCCATCTGCCTGCAAATCAGCATACAACTGTTCAGCAGTAAAGGGCGTGGTATAGCCCGCAATACGTTCCAGCACGCGGGTGCGTGGCTCAGTCATGCGGTGGCCAGCATTCTGCCACGACGAGCGTACCGTGCGCACCCATGCGTCAGGATTCACACGGCCCCCAGCAGCTGTTAGTTGGAGCTGGCTCATACATACCTCGCTAGAGAAAACAAACAGCAGGTTGGCGTATACGCCGACACCTGCTGTTTGCCCTACAACGGAAGGTGCCTAACCACGCATGTGCTGCGGTGCAAAGGGCAGCAGCGCCATGTGGCGGGCGCGCTTGATGGCAATGGAAAGGCGGCGCTGCATCTTGGCGGTGACGCCGGTGCGGCGGCGGGGATAAATCTTCCCCTGCGATGTGATATACTTCTGCAGCCGCTTGATGTCCTTGTAGTCGGGCAGAATGCCCAGTTTGGTGAACTCGCATTCGCGGCGGCGAGTGCGCAGCCGTGGGTTAAACGGGCGCTGCTGGTTGTTGTCCCGATCTCGGGGCGGAAAATTACGTCGCAAAACCTTACTCTTCTCTATTTCAAAACATCGGCTTATTGCACGGACACGCCGTAGCTCGTGATAGTATACCACAAAATAGAATAGCAATGTAATTTTATGACGTTGCTATTACTCTGTACACAACGTTTCTTTGTTCACATTGAAGTCAATGTCATTCCGAACGGAGTGAGGAATCTGCTGTGCTACGCGCTGAAGCCCCCTCACGCCGTTCGGGGTGACTGTGATTTGCGATGAGAACCATTGTGTACGGCGTATTGTTTCCTTGTTGGAGCTATTTTACATGATTATCCATATCACCAGCCGGGCGGCCTGGCAACAGGCCCAGACCGAGGGCAGCTACCGGGCCGACTCACTCACCAGCGAGGGCTTCATTCACTGTTCAACACCCCAGCAAGTGGTGCGAGTAGCCAACACTATCTACCGGGGGCAACCTGGCCTGGTGCTGCTGTGCATTGACCCCGCCCGGCTCACGGCACTGCTGCGCTACGAGCCGCCGGTGCAAACCGATGACCCCTTGGCCGCCGAGCTGTTTCCGCACCTCTACGGGCCGTTAAACCTGGACGCAGTGGTGCAGGTGCTGGATTTCCCTGCGGAGGAGGATGGGAGTTTCCAGTTGCCTGCTGATGTTGCCACTGGCGTGTTGGCGTAGCGCTGCCAACGCTACCACTAAAACGCATCGTTTTTCATGTACCATACAGCCCCTACCAAAGTGTGACTTCGGTAAGGGCTGTGCAAGGCGTTAAAACTTCCGGCGCTTATCTCTACCGGGTTGCCCATGAGACATCGTAGCCGCCGCTGGCTTGGTCGCCTTCAATCAGCACTATGTAGCGGCCACCGCTGGTGATGGTGACGGTGTCGCTGCCGGTTGCGTTTTCAACAAAGCGCTTGTTCCACACGGAACTCCCGTTGGGGTCAACCAGGCTTATGCTGAGTGCGCCCTGCTGTACATCCACCTTGTAGTGCAGGTCGAATGTCTGGCCCGCGTCGAGGGAAACGGTGCTTCGCTCGACGCCGTTAAACGATGCATAAGTGTAGGCGATGTGTCCCGGCCCCTTCGTGCCGCGCGAACCGATTGAAGCGTTTGTGCAGCCTGCGCCCAGCAGCCCGACGAGACACACACACAGTAGCACCAGCACACATTTACTTCGCGTGGTCATATGCTCCTCGCTTTCGTAGAGATTGAATTAGTCGCAACCAAGTTGTCGTCACAAGCGATAATGCCAGACTGAGTAGTCGCAGGCAAATCAAAACAGTCAGGATAACGAGTATGGAGGCGGTGATAAACGCTATAACATGATCGATAATCTCCGACCCTCGAGATTGTGTAACAAGTATCGCGAAGTGCTTAACCTGATCCGGGTATTCCATAACGCGGCGCAGCAGTTGTGGTAGCACTCGCAGGGTTACCATCACCCAGAATGCCCCGGTTAGTACCGTGTAGACTGCGAGCGCACCAATAACCCATAGGGGCCACGGCAAGTGCGCAGTTTGGCCTCGAACACGAGCCACAAATGCGTTAACGATCCGACGCGGCTGTTCAGCCAGATTGGTAACACCGAGTGTGTCCGCAATCACCCAGTAGCCATCGAACTTGAGGATCGGGTTGAGTGAGAACACCGTACTCGCAATAATCAGCACAATAGCGGTGTGCAGTGGTTCCCACCCAGTTGCTAGATACACGATGACATAGCTAGCGCCGACGATCGCCTGAAGAAATGTTCCGCCGAGATCGACAATCACGCGCTGCCAGCGTGAAAGTTGCCATGCAGCGCTAACATCACTGTAGAAAACCGGAAATATGTAGTACGCACCGAAGCCAATTGCGCTGGGGTTTGCACCAAAGCGCAGGCAGGCGCTGGAATGGCCAAATTCGTGAACAATGAGCGACAGCAGGAACAACCCGTAACCCTGCCATAGCACCGCACTGCTCCAGCCGTTTACATTCAGAAGCCCCATCTGCAAGATAATTACCACTGCGACAGTGATAGTGCATACCAGGAGCGCGACTGCAGCTGGATGAAAGAGTAACGTCAGCGGACGACTTCCTGCACAGACGATTCGCGCCGGAATGAACGGGACACGCACCCAAAAGCGCCGAACGTGTTCTTTGGATCTCTGATTGGCTTTAGCGATCAGCGACGTGACATGCCGTACCGCCAGTTCGGCCTCTTCAAGTGTCACCTCATGACCAGTGCGCGTGCAAAACCGCTCGGTTAGTTCAGCAGTTGTACAGCCTTCCT
>JALONX010000877.1 GCA_025454695.1 Chloroflexaceae bacterium | reverse complement strand
TATTTACCAATTATAAGTTATATCAGCCTTGGAGCAAACCAGTAAACGCTGTCTGATGAGTTAGTACGCCTTGGATGAGACAGAAATCTCAAAACAGCATAATGAATTATTGCTCAACGTCTTACATATCCATTTATTGCTTTTACGACATCCTTTGATATACGTAGAGTATGATTTCAGGTGCATATGAAAGAGTTTTTTCGACGAACACGCACCACCTTCGCCCGTGACACCAACGATCCTCCCGCTATTCCCGACGATATTGTGACCAAATGCCCCGAGTGTCGCGAACTTATCTACACCAGAGAGCTGAACGACAACTTAAAGGTGTGCCCAAAATGTGGCCACCACATGCGCATCGGTGCCCGTGAATGGCTCGATGTGCTGAACCTGACGGCGTTTGAAGAATTTGATGCCGATTTGCGCCCCGGCGACCCGCTCGGCTTTGTGTCGCTGCGCGAAAGTTATGCCGAAAAATTGACCGAGACCCAGGAGCGCACCGGCATGGCCGACGCGGTGATCGCTGGGATGGGCTTGATTGATGGGATGCCCCTGGTGGTGGCGGTGAGCGATTTCAGCTTTATGGGCGCTTCGATGGGCAGCGTGTATGGCGAAAAAATGGCCCGCGCCGCCGAGCATGCCGCCGTGCGCCGGGTGCCGCTGCTCACCATCAATAGCAGCGGCGGTGCCCGCATGCACGAAGGCATCATCGCACTGATGCAAATGGCCAAGGTGAGCATGGCGCTCACGCGCCTGGCCGCTGTGGGTCAGCCCCACATCTCACTGCTGGTTGACCCATGTTATGGTGGCGTCACCGCCTCGTATGCTTCCGTTGCCGATGTGATTATTGCTGAAAGTGGCGCGAACATCGGTTTTGCGGGCAAACGGGTGATCGAAGGCACCATTCGCCAGAAGCTGCCCGCTGGCTTTCAAACGGCGGAATTTGTGGTGGAACATGGCATGGCCGATATGGTGGCCTCGCGGGGGGAACTGCGCCCGCTGCTGGCAAAGCTGCTACGGCTCTATGGGCAGCAGCAGAACGGCAGCCCCAAAACCTACACCAATGGTGTGGAACCAGGTGCGCCGCCCGCCCCCGCCCGCCCCGCCAACGATGGACTCACGCCCTGGGATCGGGTGCAGATAGCCCGCCACATGCAGCGGCCCCGCACGCTGGACTATATCAACGGCCTGTGTGAAGATTTTGTGGAGCTACGGGGCGACCGGCGCTATGGCGACGACGGCGCAATTGTGGGCGGGCTGGCCCGTTTCGGTGGGCAAACCGTGATGGTGCTGGGGCACCAGAAGGGCCGCGATACCCGCGAGAATGTGCGCCGCAACTTTGGTATGGCCCACCCGGAAGGCTACCGCAAGGCCCTGCGCCTTTTCCGCCACGCCGAGAAGTTTGGCTTGCCGCTGCTCTGTTTTATTGATACGTCTGGCGCGAATCCCAACAAGGAGTCCGAGGAGCGGGGCCAGGCCAATGCGATTGCTGAATGTATTCTGGCCATGGCCGATTTGCGGGTGCCTATTCTGGCATGTGTGATTGGCGAAGGCGGCAGTGGCGGTGCGCTGGCCATTGGCGTGGCCGACCGCCTGTTGATGCTGGAAAACTCGATCTACTCCGTCGCTTCGCCCGAGGGGGCCGCCTCCATCCTCTGGCGCGACTCGGCCAAAGCCGCCGATGCTGCTCGTGCCATGCGTATCACCGCCGCAGATTTGCATGAATTGGGGATTGCCGATGAGGTCGTGCCCGAACCGGAGGCTGGTGCCCACACCGACACGCTCGCTACGGTTGCTTGCCTCGGCCAGCGGCTCCAGGCCCACCTGGGCGAGTTGCGGGCGATGAGCATGGTAGCCCTGCTTGAAGGACGCTACGCCCGCTACCGGGCCATTGGCCACTACCACGAACAGGCCGAACAACTGGTGACCCGGCGGGCGGGGTGACATTGGGGAGATTGGGGATTGGTGGGGATTAGGAACCGTACTGCGTACTGCGTAACCCTGCCTGCTCAATGCTCAATGCTCAACTCCGCCTCGGTGCGACCAGCACGCTCGGCCCTGAACACAACGTTCTCACGGGTGATACAGCGCCGTGAGCCGCTGCACATGCGACGCCACCTCGTCGCGCAGTTCGGTGGGAGCCAGCACCTCCACATCGGCTCCCCAGCCCAGCACCCAGGAACGAATCTCACGGATGCCGCCAACCGTCATCAACAGTTCGCAGCCGCCATCGGCACATTCCTGCAGGCGCTGGCTGTGGTGCCACACGCTCTCGCGCACGCGGGGCGCAGCGGTGGGGTTAAAGCGCAGGTGAACCTCGACACTGGCGTCGTCAATCACGCCCCAGGAGTTGGCCAGGTAGTGGTAGGGATTAAAATCTTCGGGAATGGTGTAGCGCTCTTCCAGCAACTCCGCCGTTTCAATGCGCTCGATCTTGAAGGTGCGCAGAGTGTTGCGCAGGCGGTCGAAGCCAATGACGTAGGAAGCCGGTTCGCTGCGGGAAACTTCGAGAAAGTAGGGCGCAAGGGTTCGTTCAGTGGTTTTGCCGCTGGCATCGCGGTAGCGCAGCAGCACCATGCGCTTGTCGGCCCAGGCCCGCGTCAATACCTCCAGCGTGCGAATGTAGGCCGCCCGCAATGGTCGCTCGCGCACCACATCGGCCACCAGTTTAAGGTGCGATGATACGGTGAGGTCGGGCAACCCCGCCGACAGTTTATCAAGCGCGGAAACGATATGGGGATTATGTTCGTCGCTGTGGTGGGCCAGCAAGCGGGCGGGGACCAAAAGGGTCCCTTTTTGTTCCGGGAACGTGTGGG
>JALONX010000136.1 GCA_025454695.1 Chloroflexaceae bacterium | reverse complement strand
GCAATCTCTTTGGAATGAAACGGACGCGGCCCGCCACATCAGCCTGCTGGCCCAGCGCGTCTACACTTCGCGGCTGCTGGGCCAGAACCAGGCCCTGGTGCTGCACGGCGGCGGCAATACTTCGGTCAAAATTCGTGAACACAACATCTTCGGTGACGAAGAAGAGTTACTCTACGTCAAGGGCAGCGGCTGGGATTTAGAAACGATTGAGGCTGCCGGGTTTGCCCCCGTGCGCATGGCGCACCTGCTGCGGCTCGCCACCCTCGACCGGCTGAGTGACACGCAGATGGCTAATGAGCTGCGTGTGGCTACGGTGAACCCGGCGGCTCCCGCGCCTTCGGTGGAGGCGATTCTGCATGCGATTTTGCCCTTTACCTTTGTTGACCACAGCCACGCCGATGCGGTAGTGACGCTCACCAACACGCCCCACGGGCGCGACCATGTGCGCGAGGTCTACGGCGACTCAGTCGTAATCATCCCCTACGTGATGCCGGGCTTTGAGCTGGCCCGCGTCTGTGCCGACATCTACCGCCGTGAGTCCACGCCGCACACGGTGGGCATGGTGCTGATGAACCACGGCTTGTTCACCTTCGCCAATACGGCCCGCGAGTCCTACGAAAAACATGTTGAATTGGTGACAAAGGCCGAGGCTTATCTTCAGTCCCGCAACGCCTGGACAATCGCTATGCCTTCCGTCGAGGCTGCTGCCGAACCGCAGCGCAACGCCATCGCCGCCCTGCGCAAAGAGGTTTCTAGCGCTGCCGGGGTGCCGATGATCCTGACCACCCACAGCGACGCCGCCTGCCTGGCCTTCGCTCGCCGCCCCGACCTGGCCCAGCTGGCGTTGCAGGGGCCAGCCACGCCCGACCATGTGATTCGCACCAAGCGGGTGCCGCTGCTGGGCCGAGATGTGGCTGGCTATGTGCAGGACTACAACGCTTATTTCGCCGAACACGCCGCCCGCAGCAGCCAGCAACTCACCATGCTCGACCCGGCCCCCCGTGTGCTGCTTGACCAGGAACTGGGCCTGGTGACGATTGGCCGCACCGCCCGTGACGCCGGGATTGCCGAAGACATCTACCGCCACACCATGGAGATTGTGCAGCGGGCCACGCTGCTGGAAGCCTGGCAAGCCCTGCCCGCTGCCGACCTGTTTGCGGTGGAATATTGGGACTTGGAGCAGGCCAAGCTGCGCCGCCAGGGTGCGCCGCCGCCGTTCGCGGGCGAGATTGCCCTGGTGACCGGGGCTGCTTCCGGCATCGGCAAAGCCTGCGTCGAGTCGCTGCTGAAGCGGGGCGCGGCGGTGGTAGGGCTAGATGTTAATCCAGCCATTGAAACCACCTTCAAACGGCCTGATTATCTGGGCTTGCCATGTGACATTACCGATGAGGCGGTTCTGGCTGCTGCCCTGGAAACGGCGGTGCGGCGCTTTGGCGGGCTGGACATGGTCATTTTGAATGCGGGCGTCTTTCCGTCCAGCAAAAAGATCGCTAACCTGCCGCTGGACGAGTGGCAGCGGGTGATGAAGGTCAACCTGGACGCCAACCTGTCGCTGCTGCGGGAAAGCCACCCGCTGCTGAAGCTGGCCCCACGGGGCGGGCGCGTGGTGGCGATTGCTTCCAAAAATGTGCCCGCGCCTGGCCCTGGCGCGGCGGCCTATTCGGCCTCAAAGGCGGCGCTGACGCAGCTGGCCCGGCTGGCGGCGCTGGAGTGGGGCGCTGACGGCATTCGGGTCAACATTATGCACCCCAACGCCGTCTTCGACACCGGCATCTGGACAGAGGAGCTGTTGCAGGCGCGGGCGGCAAGCTACGGCATGACGGTTGAGGAGTACAAAACCAATAACGTGCTGCATGTGGAAATCACCAGCCGCGACGTGGCCGAGCTAGCGGCGGAATTGTGTGGCCCGGCCTTTGCCCGCACCACCGGCGCGCAAATCCCCATTGATGGGGGGAACGAACGGGTGATATAGGAATCAGTTGGCAGTTGGCAGCCTGCCCTGAGCAAAGGCGAAGGGTTGGCAGTTTTAACGCAGAGGCGCGGAGACGCAGAGACGCAGAGGTAATAAAGCTCGCTTCGCATGCTCTGTTAGTGCCGGTCTCCTGCATGACGTTGGGTGGCGCGAGGAGACCGGCACCTCCCGCGTGGGCCGCAGCAGGATACGCGGCGGCAAAGGTGCCGGTCTCCTGTGTGTGTAAACCTTCTCCCCCTTCCCTGCCCTCACGAGCAATTGTCAATCGTCAAAAGCGCTTCGCGCCGCCCTTACGGGCAACGTCAATCGTCAATCGTCAATTTGCCACCTCTGTTGCCATATGTTCCCCCGCGCTGCGCCTTGCCTGAACTTCAGGTGTGGTATGATTGCGCCTGGGATAACAATGTGTATTCATACTTCATACCGCATACTTCATAACTTTATGACACAGCTGCAACTGCCTGATGGCCCCCTTGTTAGCACGGAATGGCTGGCTGAACACCTGGAACATCCGAACGTGCGCGTGGTTGACATGCGCGGCCTCGTGCTGCCGCCAACGGAGCCGAAGCCCCACTACTTCGCCCGCCACGCTGATTACGCCGCTGGCCATATTCCGGGCGCGGTCTATATTGACTGGACGCAAGATATTGTTGACCTGGACGACCCGGTGCTGGTGCAGGTGGCCCCGCCGGAGGAGATCGCCAGGGTGCTGGGTGGGCTAGGCATTGGCGACGACACGCTGGTGGTGGCCTACGACGACGCCTTTTCCATGTTTGCCGGGCGGCTGATGTGGGTACTGCGCTACTACGGCCACGAGTCGGTGCGCTTGCTCAACGGCGGCATGGTGAAGTGGCAGGCCGAGGGCCGACCGCTGAGCCAGGATGTGCCCTCCTACCCGCCCGCCACCTTCACCCCCCGCCCCCAGCCCCAGCTGCGGCGCACGGCGGACGATATTCTGGCCAGCCTGGGCGACGCTGGCACCCTGCTGCTGGACGCCCGCAGCCCCAAAGAGTTTCGTGGCGAGGAGTCGCGGGCAGCGCGGGGTGGCCACATCCCCGGTGCGCTCAACGTCTTCTTTCGTGACCTGGTGGTTGGCCCCGACCAGACCTACGCTAACCCGGAAGAACTGCGGGCCGCCCTTGCCGCCACTGGCCTCGATTTGAACAACCTGGACGAGCGCGAGGTGGTGGCCTACTGTAACGGCGGGGTGTCGGCCACGCCCGTGGCACTGGCGCTGGAGATCGCTACCGGCAAGCGGGCCGCAATCTACGACGGTTCCTGGAACGAATGGGGCAACGATGCCAGCAAACCACTCGAAACGTAATTGCAGATTGTACATTGCAGATTACGTATAAATTGATGCGTACTGCGTACTGCGTAAGGGAAATCAGGGAAATAACCCTTTGCTCAGAAATATTTCCTGCATTTCCATTGCTATTCGAAAACTCGTAACTCGTAACTCGCAACTCGTAACTCGTAACTCGTAACTCGCAACTCGTAACTCGCAACTCGTAACTCGTAACTCGCAACTCGTAACTCGTAACTCGTAACTCGTAACTCGACATGGAACGTTACATTTGTATTCACGGCCATTTTTACCAGCCGCCCCGCGAAAGCCCCTGGCTGGAAGCGGTTGAGTCGCAAGATTCGGCCTACCCCTATCACGACTGGAACGAGCGGATTACTGCGGAATGCTATGAGCCAAACACGGCGGCTCGTATGCTTGACGAGCAGAACCGCATTGTGGAGATCGCCAACAACTATGCTCGCATAAGCTTCAACGTGGGGCCGACGCTGCTGGCATGGATGGAGGAGAAGGCTCCCACCGTCTACCATGCGGTGCTGGATGCCGACCGCGAAAGCCTGGAGCTGTTTAACGGCCACGGCTCGGCCATGGCCCAGTGCTACAACCACATCATTATGCCGCTGGCCAACAGCCGCGACAAACGCAGCCAGATCATCTGGGGCATTCGTGATTTTGAGTGGCGCTTCGGGCGCAAGCCCGAGGGCATGTGGTTGCCCGAAACCGCCGTTGATCTTGAATCGCTCGACATCATGGCCGAACAGGGTATTCTCTTCACCATTCTGGAGCCACACCAGGCCTACAGCATGCGTCGCATCGGCGACAAAAGCTGGGACGATGTGATTGGCGGGCGGATTGACCCGACCCGGCCCTACCGCGTGCCGCTGGCCTCGGGTCGCAGCATTGTGGCCTTCTTCTACGATGGGCCGGTGTCGCGGGCTGTGGCCTTTGAACGGCTGCTGGCCAGCGGCGAGACCTTTGCCCATCGTATTGCGGGCACATTTAACGACCGCCGCCAGTGGCCCCAGGTTGCCAACATCGCCACCGACGGCGAGACCTATGGCCACCACCACCGCCACGGCGACATGGCCCTGGCCTACGCCCTGAGTTATATCGAGGATCGCAACCTGGCCCGGCTGACCAACTACGCCGCCTACCTGGCCAAACATCCGCCGACCCACGAGTGCCAGATTGTGGAGAACACCTCGTGGAGCTGCGTGCATGGCGTGGAACGCTGGCGTAGCAACTGCGGCTGCAATAGCGGCGGCAAACCGGGCTGGCACCAGGAATGGCGTGCCCCACTTCGCGTCGCCCTCGACTGGCTGCGCGATACGTTGTCGCCCAAGTTTCAGCGCCTGGGCCGCAAGCTCTTCAGCGACCCCTGGGCCGCCCGCGACGAGTATATCAGCGTGATTCTGGATCGCAGCCCTGAGCAGATCAATCGCTTTTTGAAGCAGCATGCCGCCCGCACCCTCAGCCCTGAAGAACAGATTCAGGCCCTGAAGCTGATGGAGATGCAGCGCCACGCTATGCTGATGTACACCAGTTGCGGCTGGTTTTTCGATGACCTGGGCGGTATCGAGACGGTGCAGGTCATTCAGTATGCTGGGCGGGTGATTCAGCTGGCCCAGGAGCTGTTTGGTGACGGCATTGAGCGCCAGTTTCAGGAACTGCTGGAACGAGCCAAAAGCAACGTGCCCGAACAGCGTGACGGTCGCCTGATTTACGACCGCAATGTGCGCCCGATGATGGTTGACCTGCTCAAGGTGGGTGCGCACTATGCGATGAGTTCGCTTTTCGATACCTACGAAGAACACGAGCAGATTTACTGCTACACCGTGGAGCGGATTGACCAGCATGTGATCCCGGCGGGCCGGGCGCGGCTGCTGCTGGGCCGGGCCGACATCACCTCGATTGTGACCCGCGAAACCGCCACGGTGAGCTATGCGGTGCTGCACCTGGGTGACCACAACCTCAGCGGCGGCGTTTCCGACAAGATGGATGTGGATCGGTACGAGGAAATGGTGGCGGAGGTGACCGAAACCTTCCAGCGGGCCGATATTCCCGGCGTGCTGCGCATGGTTGATCACTACTTTGGCGCGGCCACCTACTCGCTCAAGCTGCTCTTCCACGATGAGCAGCGCCGCATCCTCAACATCATCCTCGACTCAAGCCTGGCTGAGGCCGAGCAGGCCTACCGCCAGATTTATGAGTACCACGCCCCGCTGATGCGCTTTCTGGCCAGCCTGGACATGCCGGTGCCACGGGAATTTCAGATCGCCGCCGAGTTTGCCCTCAACACCGACCTGCGGCGGGCCATGGAGGAGGATTTCCTGGCCCTGAACCAGATCAACGGCTTGCTGAAAGAAGCCGCCCGCACCAACGTGCAGCTCGACACGGCGGGCCTGAGCTACGCCCTCGAACACACCATCGCCCGCATGACCGAGGCGTTTCAGGCGCAACCCAACTCGGTGGCGCTGCTGCAACAGCTGGAAGATGCCGTGGGCCTGGCCCGTTCGCTGCCATTTGAAGTGGACATCTGGAAGACGCAAAATGTCTACTACCAGATGTGGCAGCACATCGCTCCCGAATTCCAGCTGGAAGCCGACGAGGGCTTTGAAGACGCCCGCACCTGGCTGCGCCACTTCATCGCCCTGGGCAAGAAACTGCACTTCCGGGTGGGGTAGGGCTTTTGCTACAGAAGATTTTGCCACAGAGAGCACAGAGAACACAGAGGGTAGAGGAAGTTCTGTATGCCGAACGGTGGCCTTCTTCCGTCGTGTTTTATCTGCAAACATAGCCGAAAAACTGATGCAATAGGAGCCGTTGCGTGCCAACAGCATGGCATGACAGTTCAGCATGCCATGCATATGATCTGCCCGGATATTGATCATCCTAATCTCAAGCAGTTCCGCAAGAAACACCCATTAGTTGATGGGCAGTTCTACATTTGGATTGAGATACATTATCGAACAGCGGAACACCCAACCTTGCCCCAGTATTATCACGAACTGGTGCTATTGGCACCGCTTGCAACCTACCTCGCTTGGTCGGAGGATGAACGACAGGAAGCAGAATTGGCGCTACGGCGGCAAAAACAGGCTGAGTTTGAACAGAAGTATGGCAAACATGACACGTAGTGTTCTTGCTCTTCGCTCATAGTATTGTCACCATGCGAATAGTCAAATATAAACGTCACTGGTCATTTCTTGGCCCAGGTGTCAAGACGGAAGAGCCGCTTACGACATTTTTGTTTGATATTCCTTATTTTTGCATGATAAGTTGTGGCATTATTCCACCCTTTCACATCCTGCGAGAATATTTGCGTAGTGGTGGGGATAATGGCGGCATGGGGCCAGGCACAAGCTGGCGACCCTTTGTGTTGAAAGAAGCAGAATATGAAGCTGCCGTTGCACAGCTTCTCCAGACCGACGCAGCGCCGCTTTGCGCCAGGCATCCTTATCTTTCTGCAACGAGGTTTTTTCTCGACCTGGAGTTGGATTCTTGTTCAACCTATCTGGAATGGTCTACTGAGGTGTATCGGAAATATCCGCTTCGAGCTTTTACACCAAATGATGCTGGTAGTCCAGAGGAAACAGCGTGAGCTGTCCTTGGGTTTCATTTTCTGAATTCTTCGCTTCCAACGCTCCACAATGAATGCGTTGGAGCGACGCTCCACCGGGGCGTCGCTCCAACGGGTGGCAATGCATGGCAGGGGTTGCATTGCCAGACCTGTCAGCTGCCGCCTCGTGTTTTTCTGACACACCAAATCGCTGCTGCGGCAGCTGACAGGTCTTTGCATTGAACAATTCGTCGCATCACAAAGATATGAAACTCTACCACCAGCTTCACAGTAATCGTCATTTTCGTCAACTTTCAGCCCATCTTCTGTTGAACATTCTGTGTTATTTGGTGGCGTCTTCATTGATCGTGAGTGCCGCCATCCAGATAGATGTGTACGTTCTTCAACGCACACTTAGCCCTGGCATAACACGAGAGCAGGCAGCAAGCATTGCGGGCGCGTTGAGTGAGTTGCTCATCATTCCTGCGACTGGCCTCCACTTTTTGGTAATGGGATATTACTATTTGTGGAAGGGCATTCCTACCACGCGCATTGTTGCTATTGTTACCGGATTGATTGCTGCAACATTGTGTGTCGGTAGCTTTCTGGTTCTACCCGTGGTTGTTGACCGTCTGATGTTTGTGAGTCCAGTCTTTGTATTGATGCTTAGTGTTGTGGTACTGCCAATGGTTACAACATGTGTGGTGCAAAAGATAGCACAGCGCATGTTGTGGCCAGGTAAAACGTAGCACCTGCCTCCCTCCGTGTTCTCTGTGCCCTCTGTGGCAAGCAAAAGCGTCATCCTCTGTAGCAACATAAAGTGTATTCCAATGACAGATCTCACCCTCACCAAACTCAAACGTCGCGTTCCTGAAATCATCGCGGCGGCGCAACGGGCTGCCCTGCCGCTGGCCGAGGTGTGGCACTGCCCCGCTGCTGGCCCCGCCCACGAAAACAGCATGGCCCCGCCGCCCCCCGCCGATGACGCGGGCTGGCAGCCGCTCCGCGAGGGGCAAATGTGGGGCTACCAGCCCGGCAGCGACCCGCACGCGCCGCCCCGCCGCCTGGGCTGGAATATCCCCGCCGACGGCGGCAGCAACCACTGGCTGCGGGCCAGCATCAGCGTGCCGGAAGCCTGGCGCGGTGGCCATGTACGCCTGGCCCTGGAATGGGAAGGCCGGGGCGCGGCCAGCATCGAGGCGATTGTCTACCTGAACGGGCGGGCACTGGCCGGGCTAGACGAATGCCACCGCAGCGTGCAGTGGCCGAGCCACGAGGTCGGCCCCCACGAGATACTCATCCGCTGCTTTGTGCCCTATCCAGTGCCCTTTGGCGGGCTGCGGCTGCTGCTGCGCGATGAGTCCATCTGGCAGCTGGGCCAGCGCATGCGGGCCATGCTCGAAGCACTGGAAACGATGGCCCCCTACGAACCGCAGCGCCACGCCCTGCTCGGCCAGCTCAACGCGGCCTACACCCAGCTCGACCTGCGCGACGGCTGGGGTAGTGAGGCGTTTGCTGCGAGCGCCCAGGCCGCATTGCAGATTGCAGATTGCAGATTGCAGAATACAGAAAAATCTGCTCAAGATAATCTGCAATCTGCAATCTACAATCAACCAGTCATTACGGCCACCGGCCACGCCCACCTGGATGTGGCCTGGCTCTGGCCGCTGTGGCGCACGCGGCAGAAGGCGGCCCACACCGTGGCCACGGTGCTGCACCTGATGGAGCGCTTCCCGGATTACCACTTCAGCATGAGCCAGCCCCAGGTCTACGCCTACATCAAGCAGGATGACCCGGAACTCTACGCCCGCCTCAAGGCGCGGGTGGCCGAAGGGCGCTTTGAGCCGGTGGGCACCATGTGGGTGGAGAGCGACTGCAACCTGCCGTCCGGTGAGTCGCTGGTGCGCCAGTTGCTGCACGGGGCGCTGTTCTGGCGGCAGGAATTTGGCCGGGCCAGCCACCTGATTTGGAAGCCAGATGTGTTTGGCTACAACGCCGCCCTGCCCCAGCTGCTGCGGCTGTGTGGGATTGACTGCTTTCTCACCTCGAAGCTTAGCTGGAACCAGACCAACCGCATGCCCCACGACACTTTTCGCTGGCGCGGGATTGACGGCAGCGAAGTGCTGGCTCACTTTATCACCGCCAGCGACCAGCCACCGGGCCACCCCCAGGATGTGACCTACTACACCTACAACGGCGGCATGACGGCGGGCGAAGTGGCTGGCTCGTGGCGGCACTACCGCCAGCAGGCGCTGAACCACGAACTGCTCTATCTCTATGGCTATGGCGACGGCGGCGGCGGCCCCACCGAAGAGATGCTGACGGCGGCCCAGCTGTTTGGCGAACTGCCGGGCCTGCCTCAGGTGCAGCCAGGCCGGGTAGATGCGTTTTTCGCCCGGCTCTACGAGCGGGTCTGGCACAACCCCCGGCTGCCAGTGTGGGCGGGTGAACTCTACTTCGAGTACCACCGGGGCACCTACACCAGCCAGAGCCGCACCAAGCAGGCCAACCGCCAGGCCGAACTGCTCTACCGTGAGGCCGAGTGGCTCAACGCCTGGGCCACGCTGCATGGCGCACCCAACCAGCAGCCCCGCCTGAACCAGGGCTGGCAGCTCATTTTGCTCAACCAGTTCCACGACATCCTGCCCGGCAGCAGCATCCCCCAGGTCTACCTCGACGCAGAGACCGACTACGCCGAAATTCGCCGCATTGGTGAGCACGTGCGCAACAATGCGCTGGCGTATCTTATTGGAGAACCAAGAACCAAGAACCAAGAACCAGGAGCCGAAAGTCCTGGCCTGGATGGTTCTGGGTTCTCGGTTCTCGGTTCTGCCGCTTTCTCCATTCCCAACTCCCTCCCCTGGCCCCGCCGCGAGGTGGCCCGCCTGCCCCTGGCACATGGCGAAGCCCCGCCTGCGCTGCGCGACGGCGAGGGCAAGGCGCTGCCGCAGCAGCTGGTGGAGGAACTGGACGGCAGCCCGGCCCTGCTGGTGGCGGTGGACGTGCCGGGGTACAGCGTTAATGAGTTTCGAGTGACGAGTGACGAGTTACGAGTGAGCGGCAGTGGAGATGTGGGAGATATGGGAGATGTGGGGGTTGTGGGAGCCAACCCGACAACCCGACAACCCGACACCTCCACAAGCCTTGAAAATGGTTTATTGCGATTGGAGCTTGACGCCAGCGGCGAGATTGTCTCGCTCTTTGACAAGGCGCATGGGCGCGAGTTGGTGGCACCGGGGCAGACGCTGAACCGGCTGGTGCTGTACGAAGACCGCCCGTTGAACTGGGACGCCTGGGATATTGACCATTTCTATGTGGAAAAAGCCTACCCGCTGCATGAAACCAACGGCTGGCAAGTGGTGGAAAGCGGGCCGTTGCGGAGCGCAATCGAAATCACGCGCCAGTTTGGCCACAGCCGCCTGCGCCAGCGCATCTGCCTGTGGCACCAGGGCCGCCGGGTGGATTTTGAGACCGAGGTGGATTGGCAGGAGCGCAATATGCTGCTGCGGGCGCTGTTTCCGCTGAACCTGAACTGCGACAAGGCCACATGTGAAATTCAGTTTGGGGCGCTAGAACGGCCCACCCACCGCAACACCAGCTGGGATGCCGCCCGCTTTGAGGTGTGCGCCCAGCGCTGGGTTGACCTGAGCGAGGGCGGCTATGGCCTGGCGCTGCTCAACAACGGCAAATATGGCCACAGTCTGCATGATGGCACCCTCGGCCTTTCGCTGCTGAAGGCCGCCAACCACCCCGACCCCGAGGCTGACCGGGGC
>JALONX010000876.1 GCA_025454695.1 Chloroflexaceae bacterium | reverse complement strand
TGCCGCCGATGGTCTCGTGGACGAGATGGGACTTGGCCAGCTCCAGGCCCACTTTTACATCGGCCTGGGTTAGCCCCGACCACCAGGAAAAATCCTGGATTGTCGCTGGCCCGTGGCTAGAAAAGTAGCGCCTTGTCAGTTCGGCCAGCCCTTCTTCACGGGTCAGGTGGCGGGTTTTGGGCGCGTGGTCGTCGAGCAGCGCATAGGTAAACTGTTTCCCGCGCCGTGCGCCGCTACACACCAATCCTTCCAGTTCCGCCGCCATCACAATCAGGCTCAGGCGTGTGCCTTCGGCCTGCATGCCCACCTGTCCCAGGGCAACGCCAAGCTCGGCCCGTGTCAGGTGCTGCCCGCTCTCCAGGGCCTTCACAATCGCCGCGTTGCTGCGCGCAAACAGCGCCTTGTCCAGTTCGCACTTGCGATACATGTGGGCATTTACCTTATGCACACGGGGCGCAGTGAGGGCCAGCAGCCAGCGAATGTCGGCGGGGGTGACGAAGTGCCAGGTTGGCCGCATCACATGGGTGCGCAAAATCCGCCCATCCGTCAGCGCCTGCTCAATGGCGGCGTCGGTTGCACCTGGCAGGCGTAGCCCAAGGCCCCAGCGGGCGTGGGCATATTCCTGGGCTTGCACCGCGCCCAGCCAGGCAACTACCTCCTCCGGTGGCTGCACCTGGGGCTGGCTCAGTTGGTGATTGTGAAGCCGTTGCTGGGCAAGAGTGGCTGCATGCACCATTTGTCCTTTCAGTTTGGCAGGAGTTACGTGATCGCCTGTGCGGTGAGTTGTTTGCGTGATTGTAAACTCTCCTGCGAGCTCTTGCGCTGCCCGTGGGGGTAGAAGAACGAGTGGGTGGGAACGGCGAAAGCGCTCCCACCTTCGTCTCACAGCCGTCAGCTCCACTCCTCCGGCGCACACTCTACCTCGATGATGAAGTTGGCGCCGGGGCAGGTGAAGTGGAAGGTATAGGATCCCCAGCTTGCATGCGTTGGCGGGCTGATGTCCATCCCGCTAGTTTTGAGGCGGTCGTACATCGCGTTGACCTCGGCCTCTGATCCCATGTCGAAGCCAATGTGGAAGAACTTCGGATAGGAAACGTTTGCACCCTTCATCAGATTGATGTGCATCCCGTGCCCGTCCGCAAGCACGGCCATGCCCGCGTTGTTGTCCTCAAAGGCGTCGCTGAAGCCGAAGTGCTGTTTGAGGAAGGTGCTGGTCTCCACGACGTTGGCTACGGTCAGGTTTACATGGTCGAATTTCATGTCTGGTCTCCTTTTATGCATAGAACCTCAAGATAGTGCGGGTTGTACTTGATGCCCAGAATGTTCCCAAAGGGATCGACGACGGAAGCGGTGATGAAGCCTGATTCACGGTTCGTGATCGGTTCGTATTCTTTTGCTCCCATCGATAGCAACCGCTCGAATGTTGCTTGTACATCATCCACATGCCAGTACACCACAACGCCGCCTGGGCCATTTACCGCACCTTTCGTCGCATACGTGCTGTCGATGATGCCAAGTTCGTGCTGGTAGTCGCCGAGGCGAAATTCGATATACGCCGGTGGCCCGTCTGCCGGACGCTCGAAGTATGGCTCGATGCCCAGCAGGTCGGTGTACCACCGCTTTGCCGCCGCAAGATCAGCGGCCCAAAAACTGACCGTGGTAAGTCCGCGTAACACTGGTGCTCCTTTCGTCGCTTGCATTCTTCCTGTCACTTGTACTTTAGCAGGAGTCGCGGTTATAATCAGTCCTACATTTGCGGAGACCGGGATACAAGGTGACGACGCAAATCGCAAGTCGTCAATCGCAAATCGTCAATCGAATGTATCACCCTACCACCCGCCTGCTGACAATTCTGGAGTTGCTGCAAGCGCACCCGTTGCTCAGCGGGGCAGAGCTAGCCCGTCGGCTGGAGGTCGAGCCGCGCAGTGTGCGCCGCTACATTCAGATGCTGCAAGACATGGGGATGCCGGTGGAGGCGACCTATGGCCCCGGCGGTGGCTATCGGCTGCGCCCTGGCTTTAAGCTGCCGCCGCTCATGTTTACCGAAGACGAAGCGACCGCAATCGCGCTGGGCCTGCTGGGGAGCGCCTGGCTCGAAATCGGCATGTCATCGGTGGCGATTGAGGGTGCGTTGGCGAAAGTTGCACGGGTGCTACCGGAGCGTGCCCGTGCGCGATTGCACGCTGTTACCACCAATGTCATACTCTCACCGCATGGTCAGGAAGTGCGTCCAGACGCGGCACTGCTGATCACCTTGAGCGACGCGATTCAGCGACGGCAGCGTGTGTCTATCGCCTATCGCTCGTATCACGACGAAACCACCCGGCGCACGGTGGAGCCGTATGGCATTGCCGGGTGGCTGGGGCGCTGGTATCTAGTGGGCTACTGCTGCTTGCGGCGAGACTACCGGCTGTTTCGCCTGGATCGCATGCAAGAAGCCCAACTGTGTGCTGAGACCTTTGTGCGTGACGCGACCTTTGATTGTGTGGCCTACGTCGAGGCTCAACTGCTGACACGACCGGTCAATTGGCAGGTAGTCGTTTTGTTCCAGGCTCCGCTGTACACGTTGCAACAGAAGATTCCGGCAGGCTACGGCACACTTAGTACAACGCCCGGCGGCACGTTATTTCAGTGCCCCACCGATGACCTCGACTACATGGTTCGCTATCTGATGGCGCTCCATCTGCCGTTTGTGATTCAGGAACCACCAGAACTTCGGGATGCGCTGCTGCGGCTGGCGCAACAGATGCAGCAGATTGCGACGGCCCAGGGTTGACAACCCCCATCCTTCCTGGTACCCTATGTGCAACTACAAAGTTGCACATAGGAA
>JALONX010000135.1 GCA_025454695.1 Chloroflexaceae bacterium | reverse complement strand
GCGTCCACGATCAGTCAGGTCGAAATGAGCATCGAAGCTAACGATGTTGAGGTTGTCTCGCTCGGCGGCAACGTACTGGTAGGCATCATCAAAGTCAAGCCCGAAAACAGTTACCGTGCGGTACACAGCGGTCGGAGGCAAAGTACTAATGGCAACACCTGCATCGATCAGGACATCCTGAACAAACACGGTAAACACCTCTCCAGCCAGCCTTCAGCCGCCAGAGTGCCCCACAACAAAAGTGCCTGGCCTTCCAGATTGTGGTCGGCCAGTACGATCACGAGTTCGTCCCAATCCGGGCTTTCCACGCCTGAAGTCTGGCCCGTAACTCCTCTTGCTCGGGGTTAGAGGGAAGTTGAGCAATTTTCGCCAATCGCTCACGGTTACGCTCGTCCCAATACTGACGATTAGCCTCAGCCTCCCGCACGACCTCCTCATACTCAGCCTCCACCTGCGCACGATGGGCGGTAATATAAGCGAGCGCATCAGTAATCTGCTGCTCAGTCAGATTAAGTCGATCCTGAATGAGTCTGGGCGGCCAATCAGCGGTTACATAATCCATTATGTCATACAGCGTGATGCGGGTGCCAGCAATGCTCAACCCTCGCTCGGTACGAAGCACGGTGGGAGTTGTGGTTGTTTCTGTTATCATCCGCTCGTCCCTTTCTAAAAGCTAATGGATTGATTGTATCATATAGCACCCAAACAAGTGTTCGCAGACCATGCGGGCGAGTAGCACACCGCCCCCGCCGTTGCCAGCGAGGGCGGTGTTTATGCATCTTCGGGTGCAATGGGGGCGAACACAAGGTTCGCCCTTAGAACGTTGCTGGTTTCCCATTCACATGCAGGCCCCGGTCTCCGGTCTCCCGCCTGCACTGAGGAAGCGAAGGATCCCCGGTCATTCCTTACGTCCCCACAAAATACGACTTACACGCTGCTGCCAGCAGGTCGCGGCTCATCACCGGCTTGGCCTGGGTGAAGCGGGCAATGTCAATCAGCTGCTCGATCAGGTCACGCGGGTGAACGGCCCGCATTTCGAGGTTGCGCTTGGGGTACTCTTCCGTCAGCAGGTAGCGCAAGCCGTCGTCGCTGTAGGGCACATTGCGATCGCGGCAAACCCGCCGCATAATCTCACGGTACTCCGTCGGCGAGGGGTTGCTGATCTCGATTTTGTAGCGGATACGACGGAGGAAAGCTTCGTCTACTAGCTGGCGCGGCTCAATATTGGTGGAAAAGATGATCAGCTGGTCGAAGGGCACTTCCAGCTTTTTACCCGTGTGCAGTGTCAGGTAATCCACCCGCTTTTCCAACGGCACAATCCAGCGATTCAGCAGGTCTTGCGGCAGCACCCGTTGGCGACCGAAGTCGTCAATCAGCAGCACGCCGCCGTTGGCCTTCATCTGCAGGGGCGCTTCGTAGTACTTGCTGATCGGGTCGTAGATCATGTCCAGCTCTTCGAGGGTGAGTTCACCACCGGCCACCACCACCGGGCGGCGCGACAACATCCAGCGCCGATCCATCCCCACGGCTTCGGCGGGCGGAATGGGAATCGCCTCGTTGTAGATCGGGTCGAAGACCTTGATCACCTGGCCATCCACCACAATTGCATGGGGAATAAAGATCGACTCAGACAGCAACTGGGCTACTGCTTCAGCAATGGCCGTTTTGCCGTTGCCGGCGTGGCCATAGAGAAAAATGGAACGGCCCGAGGTAATGGCCGGGCCGAGCTGCTGAAAGAGCGCTTCGTTGATCACCAGGTGCGAAAAGGCTTTGCGGATATTAGCTTCGTCCACTTCAACGCCACGGGTGGTCTGGCGGGCCATCATTTCGGTGTAGGCTTTCAGCGTCACCGGGGCGGGGCCAAGATACTGGCTCCGTTCGCCCAACTCCTTGGCTCGCTCCACACCCTTGTTGGTCACCTGGTAGCGATATGAGCGCTCGCCCACGCCATCGGCACCCTTGATTTCAACCATCTGCTCACGGCGCAGGTAGGCAATGGCCTGGTCGAGAATGCCTTCGTAGGGCAGCATCAACTGTTCGCTCAGACCGTGACCAGTGAGTTCACCCACCACATAGAGCGCACGCAGCACCAGGTCGGCAATATACGAGAGCGACAGACCAGTGTCATCAATCGTCATCGGGCGGCGAGGCATGTTCGGCAATTGCACCCGCACTGGCTCATCACTCATGTTAAATGGTGTCAGCGTGTTGAGCATACGTTCTCCTTCACATAGGAAAAGTGGCAGATTGTTGCATACACAGAAAACTGCTGCGCCAAGTGTACCATGCTCAGGCGTGCAGTTCAATATTGTAAAAACTATTTGAAAAGATTGTTATGCCGACTCTGCCACAAGGGGCATAGAGGGGAGAGCTGAAGATGTTGCGTAATGCGCAATATGTAACCTACATATCAACAATGAGCGCATATTGGCATATTAGACATTACGTATTACGCCTTTTGTGGCAAAGTTTGTCACGGCTGCTGCACCAGGCCTTGCATGCGAGCCTGGTAGACCACCTGGCCTGCCTCTTCACGCAAGCGTTGGGGGGAGCCGCCTTCGAAGCTGGGCGGCTGGCTGCGACTCACCACCGCGCCCACGCCGTAGTGTGCCATCACCGCCTGCTCGTATTCGTTCAAAAAGCGGTCGCGGACGGCGTCAGCGTCGGCGCTGACAGGCAGCGTTACCCGCAAATCGGCGCTAAAGGGCTGCATGGTTGTGGCGGCGGGCGCTGGCTGGGGTAACACTTGCTGGAGTTGTTGCGGCAGCATACGCTCGATAGTCGGTATAATCGGCGAAATGTAGCGCTCGGCCAGCTCTGGCTGCCATGTGTAGAGGCCAAAAACTGCCGCAGCCCCCAGCACCAGCGTGATCAGCACGGTTGTGATCAGCTGGCGGATGGCCCGCAACAGCCCGCGAAACCAGCCGCCACGACGGGGTTGGGCCTGCTGCGCCGGTCGCGTCATCGGGTTGGCCTGGCCAGGCACGGGCTGAGCCGGTGCAGCCGGGCGAGCGGCAACCGCCGTGGCTGGCGGCGGGGCTTTTGGTTGCAGCACCGGCGTGGCCCCACGGCGCGGCGCGGCTTCCCTGGCTGGTTGCCGAGGCGCGGGTGCGGTGGCCTGAAGCTGGCTGCGAAAGGCGGCAACCGTCGCAAAACGTTCTTTCGGCTCTTGCCGCAGCGCATGCGCCAGGGCGTCACTCGTCTGGCGCGAAATGCCGCTGTTGAGGCTACGGGCCGGGGGAAACGAAAAGGGCGCATGTTCCGTCGGGTCACGCCCCGTCAGCAGGTGGTGCAGCGTGGCAGCCAGCGAATAGACATCAGAAGCCGGGGTGGCAAAGCCCTGGTACTGTTCCGGCGGCGCATAGCCCGGCGTGCCAATCTGGCTGCCGCGCTCGGCAGGCTTAAAGAACTTGGCAATACCAAAGTCAATCAGCTTAACGCTACCGCTGTCCCGTTCAATCATCACATTGGCGGGCTTCATGTCACGGTAGATCAGCCCTTTGCTGTGCAGGTAGCTCAACACATCGCAGAGCTGGTCGGCCCAGGCCAGCACCTGGCTTTCCGGCAGGCGACCCTCGCGCTCCACAATTACGTCCAGGTCTTCGCCATACACATAATCCATGGTCAGGTAATGACGGCCACCATCGGTAAAATGGCTGTAGACGCGGGGAATGCGCGAATGGCTGAGGCTCTGAAGCAGCAGCGCCTCCTCGTTAAAGCGGTTAACCGCTTCGTCCCGCTCCTTGGGGTCGCTGAAGCGATCCAACATCTCTTTGATGGCGTAGGGCTTATCAAACTGATCTAAGCCGACATACACCGCGCCCTGGCCACCCTCTTTCAGAATGCGGGTGAGCACATAGCGTCGCTCATCGGTGGGGCGTTCGGTGTTGAGCACAACAGCACTACCGCAGTGCTGGCAAAAGCGGGCGCGGCGCAGGTTTGGCCGGTGACAGCCAGGGTTCGGGCAGATGATCGGCTGGGCCTCTGCCGCTGGTTGCATGCCGGGAACCGCCGGGGTCGGCGGGGTGCCGGTATCGCGTGGTTGAGCCATAATACTTTATATCAGAGTAGCACAGCCGGGCGTATCCGGCAAGCGCATTTCAGCTTCATCTTGATCTATACGTCAAGTTCGGGGCCAGAGTTGCAGAAAAACGATTGACGATCTCCCCTCGCCTGTGGTAAGATAGTCGCCGTTGCTTTGCAAACGGGCAAACAAGATAGTTGACCAACGAAGCACAAACGAAAACGACGTACTCTTTTGACGTTCTTCTTTTGTTCTTTGTTCTTGCTGATGAGGTGCTGTTGTGGGTGCAAAAATGCGGGTGCTGCTCACCAAAGATGTAGAAAAATTGGGCCGAGCAGGTGAAATTAAAGATGTATCAGGTGGCTACGGGCGCAACTTCTTGCTGCCCAAGGGCATGGCGGTCGTCGCCACGCCGGGCCAGATTCGTCAGGCCGAGGAGCGACTCAAGGCCCAGCAGCGGCGCGATGAGGCCAACCGTAAGGATGCCGAGGCCCTGGCCAGCCGGATTAATGGCGTGACGCTGACGTTTGTGGCCCGCGCCAGCGACGAAGGGCGGCTGTTTGGCTCCGTCACCAACAACGACGTGGCCGAAAAGCTCTCTGCGCGGCTGGGCGCTGAGATTGACCGCCGCAAGGTGGAACTGGAAGACCCGATCAAGCGCACCGGCAGCTACACGGTGGCCGTGCGGCTGATGGCAGGCCTTGCCCCCACCGTCACGGTGGTGGTGGAACCAGAAGGCGGCGCACCCGTGCCCCCACCCCTGGTTGACGTGCCCGCTGCGACGGACGAACCAGCCGCCGCCAGCGACGAGCCAGCAGCGTAAGGTTAATTGCCGCCGAACGCTTTCTCGATTTTGGATTTTAGATTTTGGATTAGATGTAAATCAATTGCGCATCTACAGTCAAAGTCGCTCCAGGCCAATCGAAAATCGTCAATCAAAAATCGCAAATGCAGATGTGCCACGGCAAAGTCCGCTGGCACATCGTTTATTTTAACGCCCCTGTGGATAAGCTCTGGACTCAGGGCGGACAACATGTGGATAGCCAGTGGAGGGAACCATGGATCGGTCTGTTCCTGCTGACATCAACGCCGAGCGCATGACCCTTGGCTCTATTCTGCTGGAGCGCGACGCGATTGTGGCTGTGGCTCCCTGGCTGCCCCCCGAATATTTCTACCTCGAAAAACACGCCTGGATTTATGAGGCCATGCTGGCCTGCTACAACCGCCGCGTGCCGCCCGATCTGTCCACCGTGGCCGATGAACTGCGCCGCCGCGAACGGCTCGACCTGGTGGGCGGCATCGCCTTTCTCGGCGAGATCAGCGCCGAAGTGCCCACCGCCGTCCACGTCGAGTATTACGGGCGGATTGTGGAGCGCACCGCGACGCTGCGGCGACTGATTGAGGCGGGCGGCAAAATTGCGGCCCTGGGCTACGACGAGCGCGAAGAGCTTGACCTGACCCTCGACAAGGCCGAAGCCGAGCTGTTTCAGGTCTCGCAGCGGCGGGCCGGGCAGGATTTTGTTCACATCGGCCAGGTGGTGGACACCTTCTTCGAGCAGGTGACGACGCTGCAGGAGCGGCGAGGCGAGGTGGTGGGCGTGCCCACCGGCTACACGCTGCTCGACGAAATCACCGGCGGCTTGCAACCCTCCGACCTGATTATTCTCGCGGCGCGGCCCAGCGTGGGCAAAACCAGTCTGGCCCTTTCGCTGGCCTACAACGTGGCCTACGAAGCCCGTGGCACCGTGGGCGTGTTCAGCCTGGAAATGAGCCGCGACCAGCTGGTGCAGCGCCTGCTGGCCATGCACACCGGCATTGACACCCAGCGCATCCGCACTGGCAACCTGCGCGACCACGACCTGCAAGTGCTGATGGAGGCGATGGGCACACTCTCGGACGTGCCGATCTACATCGAAGACACGCCCGGCCTGAGCATTACCGAAGTGCGCAGCAAAGCCCGCCGCCTCCACGCCGAGAACGGGGTTGACCTGCTGATGATTGACTACTTGCAACTTATGTCAGGTCGCCGCAGCGACAACCGCGTGCAAGAAGTCAGCGAGATCAGCCGGGGACTCAAGGCCCTGGCCCGCGAACTTAACGTGCCGCTGATCGCCCTTTCGCAGCTCTCCCGCGCCGTAGAAGGCCGCCAGAGCCATGTGCCCATGTTGAGTGACCTGCGTGAGTCGGGATGCCTTGCTGGAGAGACACAAGTGTACCTACCAGATGAAGGAATCTATCGGCGCATTGATGAACTGGTAGGAACAAGCGGCTTTAACGTGCTGGCACTCAATACTGAAACCTGGCAACTCGAACCACGCCCTGTGCTGAACGCCTTTGCCACCGGTTTCAAACCTGTTTTTCAACTCATGACCCGCCTTGGTCGCACTATTCGAGCCACGGCCAATCATAAGTTCCTCACCATCCACGGCTGGAAACGGCTCGACGAATTACAGCAGGGTGACCGGATTGCCTTACCGCGCCAATTGCCTGGCCCCACGCAGGCTACCGTGCATGATGAAGAGCTGGCCTTGCTTGGTCATCTCAGTAGAACGGGGCTTTACAAACAGAATGTGAGTCGTGAACGGGCAGCCCGTCTCGCTAGTGTTGTTCAATCAAAAGAATTGCAAGCTCTTGCGCAAAGTGATGTCTACTGGGACGAGATTGTATCCATTGCGCCCGATGGTGAGACTGAAGTATATGACCTGACGGTTGAAGGTTTGCACAATTTTGTCGCAAACAACATCACCGTCCATAACAGCATCGAGCAAGACGCCGACATCGTCATGTTCATCTATCGCGAAGAGCTGTACGATAAGGAAACCGACAAAAAGGGCCTGGCCGAAATCCACATCGCCAAGCACCGCAACGGCCCCATCGGCGTAGTGCCACTGCGCTTTGAGGCCAACACCACCCGCTTTCAAAACCTGGAACGCTACCGCGTGCCGGAAGGCTATTGACAAGTAACGAGTGATGAGTGACGAGTGACGAATTGACCGCATCTATGGGTGCTGAACGATCAGCATCTGAGTAGTAAAAACGTCACTCCACGGAACTAATTCTCAACGTTCAGAAGAGCTAGCCACGCTTGAAAAAAAGCAAATCCTCCTGTATCATTGTGACGTTTGGAGCAATCTTTTGCTGCATAAAAGAAAAGAGGATGTACCATGAGTTACCGTCCGCCGCGTGTCGGCCCCCCCAGGGAGTCCGGCTCGTCAAACACTGGTGCTGGCGTGTTGCCACTCCGTTTTTTTGTATCCCTCGCCCTTGGCCTTGGTATTTTAAGCCTGATTCTGGCTATTGCCATTCCACTGAGCCGAGGATCGGGTTCGACCGCAGTAGTGGTAGCACCCACCCCCGCCGCTGTGGTTCCCACACCCACTGCCCTACCCGCCGCCACCGCCGCCCCCGGCGCTGCTGCGGCCCCGGCGGCTCCCAGCGGCCCGGTTGATGCCACGCTGGATTTGGCAACCGCAACCGGACTGACCCTTGCCTTCGCCCAGACGGAGCTGCAAGCCCCTGCAAATTCCACCGTTGCCGTCAATTTTGTAAACGCCTCTGATACCCTGCCCCACAACTGGATTCTTGTCCGTGGTGGCGATGACGTGGCCGAAGCCGTCAACACGGCTGCTTTGACGAGCTTGCCAGACTACGTTCCAGCAGATCGGGCACAGATCATTGCAGCCAGCAGGCTGCTCCAGGTCGGCCAGAACGAAACCATCACCTTCGAGACCCCAGAGGCTGGCACCTACACCTTCCTCTGCACCTTCCCTGGCCACTACGCCGCAGGCATGGCGGGCACGCTGGTGGTGGAGTAGCATAGAACCGCTCGCTGCACGTAGCCACAGAGCACACAGAGGCCACAAAGACTGAACTGCTTGTTCACTCTTTGTGGCCTTTGTGTCTTTGTGGTGGATTATTCATCAATCCCTAGACGTTTGAAGTGGGCGGGCAGTGGCGCGTGCAGTTCCAGTCGCTCGCCACTGAGTGGATGGTTCAAGCGCAGCCACTCGGCGTGGAGCATGTGGAATGGCACGTGCTGCCCACCAAAGCTGGCCGGGCCACCGTAACGGGTGTCGCCCAGCAGCGAGTAGCCAGCGGCAGCCATGTGGAGCCGAATCTGGTGGGTGCGCCCGGTGTGCAGCCGGGCCGTGACGAGCGCCGCCCCACCCAGCCGCCGCTCCACATGAAAGAGCGAATGGGCTAGTTTCACCCGGCTGCCACCAGGCAACACCTGGCCAATCTCTTCCAACGGGTAGACTCGCCAGCGCCCACTCGCCCCTCGTCCGTGGCCCGTCCGCAGCTCAAATGCATCTTCGGTGGGTTCACCCGTGCATACGCAACGATATACTTTCTCTATTGTGCTGCTGGAAAAAGCCTTGTAGAGCGGGGCGTTCGCTTCCGGGTTGCGGCTGATCAGCAGCACGCCAGAGGTGTCACGGTCGAGCTGGTGGGCCAGGTGCAGTGGCGGTTTCACACCATCCCGCCGAGCCAGGAAACGGCCAACGGCAGCCAGCGCATTGCCCTGGGTGTCCCATGGGGTGGCCCCGCTATACCAGCCCGCCCGCTTGTGCAGCGCCACAATCCAGGCATCTTCGTAGAGCAGATCAGCGTCCGTCAATTCCACTTCGCGGTAGCCCTCGGCGGGCGGGTAGCGCAGCACCAGGAGTGCCCCCGGTGGCACCGGCGTTGCCCCGTCATTTACCCGCACCCCATCCAGCCAGATGCCACCCCGTGCCAGCATCGGCCCCGCCACTGCCGCCGCCACATGGCTCGCTAGCACCTCATGCAGCGGTCGCTCCACTGAGTCCGTGGGCAGGGTGATGATGTGGGGATTAGTGTTCATGGTGCTGCGTGAAACGTGAAGCGTGAAGCGTGAAACGTGAAACGTGAAACGTGAAACGTGAAACGTAACCAGGCAGTCAATCGTCAATCCGCCTGCCCTGAGCTTGTCGAAGGGTCAATCGTCAATCGCCCGTCGCTTCTGCAATCAGCCGCTGCTTCAGCTCCCACAGCTTTGGAGTGACCGACACATGGTAGATGTGTGGGTTCATAATGCGGCGCACACCAGCATCGAGGTGGGCTACATCGGCCCGGCGACGCTCACGGATGGCCTCAATGTCGGGCAGATTGTAGACCAGGCGACCTTCGCGCAGCACTTCCACCAGCAGCGGCTCAATCGCCGCAAGCTGGTTTTTGTCCAGCGTGCGGTAGCGGGCGTGGTCGGATGGGTGGCGCAGCGTGAGTCGCTCTGCCGTGGTCGGGTCTTCATCAGCCAGGCTCACCAGGTCGGCGGTGGCCCGGTCACGCCGGTCGTAGATGCGCCAGGCCCGTTTGGGGCCAGGGTTGGTGGTTTTGCTGGCCGACTCGGCAATCTTCAGGGCCGGTGCCCAGCTGTTGCCGCTGTGCAAGGCCACCAGCTTGTAGACGCCACCCAGCGCCGCATCACCGTGTGAGGTAACCAGGCGGGTGCCAACACCATAAACCATGCGGTTCACCAGGCGGTCGGCATCCACGCCGTAGCGCGGCGCTTCTTCGCCAATCTGGGTCAAAATCTGCCAGATCACCAGCTCATCCAGGTCGTTGGAAAGGACGATGGAGGTGTCGGGGAATCCGGCGCTGTCCAGCATGCGGGCAGTTTGAATCGCCAGGTAGGCTAGGTCGCCCGAGTCGAGCCGCACGCCGACGGGGGTGTGGCCCTTGCGCCGCAGCTCCTCAAACACGCGGATGGCATTGGGCACGCCGCTTTCTAGCGTGTCAATCGTATCTACCAGCAGCGTACAATCGTCGGGATAGACCTCGGCGAAGGCCCGGAAAGCGTCCAACTCGCTCATGCCGAGGGACATGTAGACCTGCACCATGCTGTGGGCGTGGGTGCCTTTGGGGGCATAGCCCAGCACGTGGGAAAGGCCGACGTTGGAGGTGAAATCGGCCCCGCCGATGAGGGCGGCACGGGTGCCCGCGTTAGCCCCGCGCTCCTGGCCCCGCCGCAGGCCAAATTCCAGCACCGCCCCGCCCCGGCTGCTCTCGCGGATGCGGGCAGCTTTGGTGGCAATGAGCGTCTGGTAGTTGAGCTGGTTGAGCAGGGCGGTCTCCAGAATCTGGGCCATCGCCAACGGCCCCTGTACCACCGTCAGCGGCACGTTGGGATGCACCACGCGGCCTTCGGGGATGGCATAGAGACTGATGCCGCCAAAATTGCCGTGCTGGCGCAGCCAGGCCAGAAAATCCTCGCCAAACATGGGCGTGCCGTTGCGACCGCGCTGACTACGTAGGTAGGCAATGTCTTCATCGCGGAAGTGGGCACCCTCCATCCAATCCAGCAGCCATTCCAGCCCGGCGCTAATGCAGTAGCCCGCCTGGTGCAGGCCGTAGTCGGGGTATTTGCGGAAGAAGTGATCGAACTGGGCCTGGCGTTCGTGCAGCCCGGCCCGAAAATAGAGCTGGGCCATGCTCAACTGATACTGGTCGGTAAACAGTATACCCTCGGCGGTCTGCTGTTCGGCACATTTCATGCAATCCGTCCCTTCGATGCAACCAAATAGTGTATTTTGTACACTAATTATAGGCCCTTTTCGGCAGATGTCAAGAGATGTTACCACGAGGAAACGCGGAGGAGAAATGCGGTAGCAGT
>JALONX010000134.1 GCA_025454695.1 Chloroflexaceae bacterium | reverse complement strand
CGGGGGCGGCTGGCCGACCTGCCTGATGGACAGGCGATTGTGGCGGCGCTGAACCACTATCTATTTGAAGAGCTAGGCTTTCGGGGCAACCAGGACGACTATCACAACCCGGCCAATAGCTACCTCGACCAGGTACTGGAGCGGCGCACCGGGCTACCGATCACGCTCGCCGTGATTTACATAGAATTTGGCCGACTGCTCGGCCTGCCCATTCACGGCGTGGCGCTGCCCGGCCATTTTATTGTGCGCTACGGAATGTGTACAGCAAATCGAAGCAGTCTACAACGAGGCCCCGCCGGAGTTGATTGAAACGTTTCTTGCGCCGCCCACCAAACGGGCCATCCTGGGCCGCATGCTGCGCAACCTCAAACATAGCTACTTGCAACGGGGCGAGTTTAGCCTGGCCCTGGCAGCGGTGGAACGAATCATTCTGCTCGACCACAGCGACCCGGAGGATATTCGCGACCGGGGTTTGTTGCGGCTGCGCCTCGGCCAGACTCACGCCGCCCTGGAAGACCTTGACCGCTACGCCCGCCTGGCCCCCAACGCCGCCGACATGTTTCAACTCGGCGAACTAGCCGCTTCCCTGGCCCGTGGCGTCATCCGCCAGAACTGATTTGCCACAGAGGACACAGAGGGCACGGAGAATCAGGAACCGAAAACCGGTTTGGCGAAACATGTAAAGTAATGCGTAATACGTAACCCTTAAATGTAAGTTTGCATTACACACTACGTCTTATAAACTACGCTTCTCGTCCCCTTCGAGAGCCTTAGGACAGGCTTCACACCCTTTGCGGATCGATACTTGTCTCCTCTGTGTCCTCTGTGTCCTCTGTGGCAAAATTTGGGCTACCTGGCGCTTCGCCCGGCCCACCATGCAAACGCCGCCCGCCAGCCGCACAGAATGGCGGCGTTGGTCAGCAGGGTGACAATGGCGAAGGAGAGCGGAATCTCGCGCCAGAGGAACAATGCGCGCAGCAGCAACCCCACCGGCAAGGCCGCAAGCCAGGCCAGCGCCGTGCGCCCCACCATGCGCCCCACGTTCGTTGTTGTTCCATCCCCAGTCTTAAACGCCCCCAGCCAGGGAGCCACCGCAAACCAGCCTAGCAGAAAGGGCGCTGCAGTGGTAAACACCGCCACAAGGGCGTCGAAACCGGCTGCCTCGCCGTGGCTGCGCCGCCCAATCGCCGCAAAGACCAGGAAGGCGATGATGTCGCCAACAATGAGGAGCGCCGTGTTGCGGTTGAGTCGCCCTTCTGCTGGTGATTGCGATGAACTTAGTCGTGTCTGTTCCATAAAATCCCCTGATTCCCGATCCCTTCATACTTCATCATTCATACCTCATACATGCTGCCCTGGTTCCAGCACACACACCCGCCGCTCGTAGTCAAGCGTCAGGCGGGCGAAGCGCGAGAGCAGCCGGTTGCCGATGTTGGCCCGCCCGGCCCGGCTCAAGTCGCCAGCGCGGGCCGTGGGCGCGTCCAGGTCTACATTGGCCAATGCGAACGGGCCAAGCTGCATGTGGCGGGCCGTGCCCCGTAGCACCTCGCAGCCGCCGCCGAAGCTGGCCCCCTGGCCCCGCCGCGTGCCCAGGGCACCGGCCCGCAGCCCCAGCCGCGCCGCCAGGTCGTGGCCCAGCGTCAGCCCGCCGTTCGAGCCGGTGTCAATCGTGGCCAGCGGCAGCGTTACGCCATCGTCCAGAAGCAGGTTGGAAAGGGCCGGAAAATGCTCGAAGAAGCTGAGGGCCAACCGTGCGCCTCGTTCGCTGGGCGCGGGCGAGTCGAGATCGGAGTGGCTCAGGCGCAAGGTGCGGCGGGCGTAATCCACCGTGAACACCAGTCGCGGCAGAATGTTGTAGCCCAGAACCAGGTCAACCGCAAAGGGCATGTGGCGTAAATCAACCGCCAGGGCATACAGGTCACGAATCACCAGATCGCCCAGCCGCAGCCAGGGCAGCACCGTTTCGGTGAAGGGCACCGCGTCGCTGGCGGCATCGTGGCCCAGCGCAAAATCGCCCAGCCGCAACCCCAGTCGCCGGGCCAGCCCCAGGTCAATCGCCGACGGATCGGTACCCGTGTCGAGCAGCACCGTCAGCGGCCTGCCACCAGGCCCGGCGGCAACGCAGCGCAGCACCTGTGGTTCAAACAGCAGCGGCAGCAGCGTGGTGCCGCTCGCTGGAAAAAGCAGTTGTGTCCTGTCGTCCAGCATGACAGGTGTCCGTTCTCAGTTTATTCCAACGCCGGTTGGCTACATCATACCACACCGCTTTGCAAGAACCAAGAACCGTGAACCAAGAACCGAGAACCGCTACTGAATGGAAATGTGAAACGTGAAACGCGAAACGTAATGCGTAATGCGTAATGCGTAACACCAGGGAAATACGGGAAATACGGGAAATACGGGAAATGACGACTTGATGCTCAGGATAATTCCCCTTATTTCCTTCATTTCCTTTGCAGTGCCATCACTCGTCACTCGTCACTCGTCACTCGTCACTCATCATATCGCGCATTGCTGGTCAATCGCCTCAATCCAGGCGGCGATGTCTTCCGCTGGTGGGAGGGCGGCCAGGCTGCCGCTGGACTGGAAATACAGCTCGCCGTAGCGGTCGGTGAGAAAGACGCCGCTGCTGGCACCGGCTGACAGAAATTGTCGGGTTACGTTACAGTCCTGGTCAAGTAGAATGGGGAAGGGCAATTCTGGCGCTGTCTCCGGGGCAGCCGCCACCACCACCCACACCGTGCCACCCGCCGCCACGATGCGCTCGTTGGAGTTGGCCACGTCGCGCAGGTAGGCCAGAATTGCACCATCAAGGCTGGGAAAGAACAACAGCGCCAGGTGCTGCCGCCCCCGCAGTTCGCTCCGACGCATGGGCCTGCCGTCAAGGCCGTTCAACGTGAAGTTCGGAATCACGCTGCCCCGGCGTAGGGGTTCGGTTTGCTGTTCCATAAGTTCCTTTCCCAGATTATCCAAAACATCTCGCGCAAAGGCGCACAGTTCGCCAGATACTACGGTAGCCAGAGGCGTGCCAGGAGAAGGGAACGAGGAACGAGAAACGATAAGCGAGGAACGATGAGCGAGAAACGATGAGCGAGAAACGATGAAGCATATTGAAACTATACCGTAGGGGTGAACCTGGTGTTCGCCCACACCGCATGCCAAGGCAAACCAGCGACAATGCAGCGTCGTAGGGGCGTGGTCTCCGACCCGCCCGCAATGCAACGCAATGCCGTCGGCGCGGGTGCGCTGATCCGCACAAGGCGCAGGAGACCGGCACCTCCGCCCTACACGCCCGGCTGCAACCGCACGTCAACGGGTGCCGGTCTCCTACATCCACCGCACCTGAAGCGAGGAGATCGGCACCTTGAACCGTCACCCATCTCCCGTCTCCGGTCTTCGGTCTTCGGTCAATCTGCAATCTGCAATCTGCAATCTGCAATCTGCAATCTGCTATAGTATCCCCGACAACCGTGACCATGTGAAAGGAACACCCATGCAGCCCCGCCCCGTTGTGCTTGATGTTGACCCCGGTATTGACGACGCCCTGGCCATTCTGCTGGCGCTGGCCTCGCCCGAAATTGAGCTGCGGGCGGTGACGGTGACCGGCGGCAACTGCCCGCTGGCCGAGGGCGTGCGCAACGGGCTGGATGTGCTGGCCCTGGGCGGCGGCGCACATGTGCCGCTGGCTGCGGGGGTGGCCCTGCCAATCATTCGCCCGCCCTTCACCGCGCCGGAAACCCATGGCGCAACCGGCCTGGGCTACGCAAAGCTGCCGCCGTCGCCCGCCGCGCCCATCGCCGAACATGGCGTTGATCGACTCATCAACGAGATTATGGCCACGCCGGGCGAGGTGACGCTGGTGGCGGTGGCCCCACTCACCAATGTGGCCCTGGCCATTCGCAAGGAGCCACGCATTGTGCAGGCCGTGCGCGAGGTGATTGTGATGGGCGGCGCGGTGCGGGCCGACGGCAACACCACACCCCTGGCCGAGTTCAACGTCTATGTTGACCCACACGCGGCCCATGTGGTACTCCACAGCGGCATCCCGCAGCTTACCATTATTCCGTGGGATATTACAATCAACGTGCGCATCACCCAGACCCATGTAGATCGGCTGCTGGCGCTGGGCGGGCCAATTCCCGCGTTTATTGCCGAGGCGGTGCGCTTCTACCTGGAGTTTCACGAGGCCCACTTCGGCTTCGCCGCCTGCTCGATCAACGACCCCGCCGCCCTGGCCCTGGCCTTTCTGCCCGACCTGGCCCAAACCACGCCGATCTACATGGACGTGGAGATCAACAGCGAGACCACCATGGGCAAAACTGTCGGCGATTTCCTGCATTTAACGCAGCGTCCGCCCAACGTCCGCCTGGTGACGGCCTTCGACAACGAGCGTTTTGTAGAGCTGTTTTTGGAGCGGATGGAAAAGCTAACTCGTAACTCGTAACTCGTAACTCGTAACTCTTCTACGTCACCACCGCCTGCCGATCCAGCCACTCCTTGTCTTCCACCCGCAGCAGCCAGGGATTGAAGAATTGCAGCAGCATGAAGATCGTCATCAGCCCGCCGAGCACCGCAATAACGCTGCCAGGGTTGAACCAGCCGCCGAAGAAGCCCATCAGCGCGGTGGCTAGCGGGTAGGTAGACTGGCCGATGACGCGCCGCACCGCGAAAACGCGGCCCTGCAACTCCGGCGGCACCTGCGTCTGCCAGATGGCCTGGGAGTGGGAGTTCATAATGGGAATCATAGCCTGGTTGAGGGCCAGTAGCGCCGCGCTCAGGTAGAGCCAGGGCGAAAGGCCGATCAAGGTCTGGCCGAGGGCGCACAGCACCATAGGCACCAGAATGCCGTAGACTCGCCGCTGCTTCAGCCCGCCCCAACTGCTGATCAGCACCCCGCCGATCAGCCCGCCCACGCTGGCCATGGAATTAAACAGCGCCAGGGCGGTTTCAAAGCTGAAGCCCCGCGCCGTCCAGTCTGGGGCCAGGTTCAGCTTCACCAGCAGCGGCAGCAGCACCACCATGCCGGGGCCAGCCAGGTTGCCCACCGCAAAGGTGCCAATCAGCCAGAGCAGCGTGCGCCGCCGCCAGATGTAGACGCCGCCTTCGCGCACGTCGGCCCAAAAGCTGGTTTTGGCCCCGTTGCCTGTGTGCAGGTCGGCCCGCTGGGGTGAGGGCACATGCAGCAACAGCAGCGCCCCGGCAGCGAAGAAAAACGTCACCACATCAAGTGCAATCGCCAGCGGTGCGCCATCGCTGAGGCGGGCCAGGCTTGCGCCCAGTTCACCAGGCACAAACCCCTGGCGGGCCAGGGCAGGCAGGGCGATGATGCTGGCCGCCAGGGCGGGCGAAAGAATGCCCGACAGCGCCCAGATCGTCTGCATCATGCCATTGGCGCGGGGCAGTTGCTCCTTTGGCACCAGCATCACATACGAGGTGTCGAAGGCCGCGTAGTGAAAGGCGTTGGCCGCACCCTGGATGAAGATTAGCAGCACCAGCGCCGCCAGGTTGAGCGTGCCCGCCAGCATCAGTAGCAGCAGCACCAGGCTGGTGAGTCCGCTCACGGTGTCGCTCAGCATCATGGTGCGTTTGCGGTCGTGGCGGTCAACCCAGGCCCCGGCTAGTGGCGCAGTGAACACCTGCGGCAGGGCAAAGGCCAGGCCCACCGCCGCCAGGGCAAAGGCTAGCTGAGGCTGCTGGTTCGGGTTCGGGTAAAGCGTCTGCGCCAGCCAGATCGTAATCGCAAAAAAGGTGAGCGCACTACCAAACACCGACAGGGCCTGAGTGGCCCAGATGATCAGAAAGGTGCGGAAGCCGTTTTTAGGTGGGTTCGTCATTTTCGATTGCCTGAAGGATGACCGGAGACCGGAGACGGGCGATTAACGATTGACGATTAACGAGTGACGATTGACCAGAGACCGGAGACTGGAGACCGCAGACCGGAGCCGCACATAGGACGATGACCGCAACCAATTCGTCACTCGTCACTCGTCACTCGTCACTCGTCACTCGTCACTCGTCACTCGTCACTCGTCACTCGTCACTCGTCACTCGTCACTCCTCCCGCCGCACCCAGCGACAGGCCGTTGATGACGGTGCTGCCGAGGGCGTAGAAGATCACTACGACCGGCAGCGTGACCAGCAGCGCGGTGGCGCTGAGCAAACCCCAGGAAACGCTGTTGGCGTCGCGCATGCCGTTGATAGCCATGGCCAGCGTCACCTGGTTTGGGTCGCTCACAAAGGCCCAGCCCAGAGCAAACTCCGACCAGGCCAGCACAAAGGCAATAAAGCCCGCCACCGCCGCCGAGGGTGCCACCAGCGGCAGGGTAATGCGGCGAAACACCGTCCAGCGCGTCGCGCCATCAAGCATCGCCGCCTCTTCCAGCTCTAGCGGCACGCCCTGCATGGCATTGCGCAGCGTCCACAGCGCAAAAGGCACCGCAATCGCACTGTAGACCACCACCAGCCCCAGCAGCGTGGTGCGTATGCGCAGCGCACTCAGGTAGAGGAAAAAGGGCGCGATCAGCCCGGCGGGCGGCAGCGTGACCAGCACCAGCGCCCCGAATAGCCCGGCCCGCCGCCCCGGAAAACGAAAGCGGGCGAAAGCATAGGCGGCGGTGGCCCCAATCAGCAGGGCGACCAGGGCCGTACCGCCGGATACCAGCAGGCTGTTGCGCAGCAACTCTAAAAAGGTCGTGCCGCCGCGAGGTTCGGCCCAGGCTTGCGCCAAGTTGGCCCATGTCCACTGGTTGGGGATGAGCGCAAAATCCTTCGGGCGGGTCAGAATCGTCCCGTCGAAGGCCAGCCGCACCAGCCACAGCACCGGCAGCAGCACAAACAACCCCGCCAGCGCCAGTTGGGCCTGGGTTTTCAGTTGCTGCCACCGTGTGAGACGTTGCGAGTTCATGTGTATCTCCATCTGTTGTGACGAGATGATTGGGATTTTGGATTTTGGATTTTAGATTTTGGATTAACGAGTGACGGAACGGCAAAGGAAATGAAGGAAATGAGGGGAATGATCCTGAGCATCACGTCGTCATTTCCTTTATTTCCTTTATTTCCCTTATTTCCCTGGTGTTACGCAGTACGCATTACGGAGTACGCATTACGCATTACGCATTACGTTTCACGTTTCACGTTTCACGTTTCACGTTTCACGTTTCACGTTTCACGCAATCACCGCTCAACCCCATCCACCACCCGCGTTTGCCGGTTGTAGAGCCAGATTAGCAGGATGGCGACGGCCAGCACCAGGGTGTTAATCATCGCCGCAAACGAGTAGGCCGAGTCGAAGCGCATCACCAGGTAGCCAATGTAGGACAGGGTGGCCGTGCCGGTGGGCCGAGTGTCGCCAATCAGCATCTGCGGGATGTAGAAGGCATTGAAGAGCAGCGCCCCCCGCAACAGCAGCCCGGCCAGCACGGTAGGCCGAATCAGCGGCCATGTGATGCTGCGCCAGAGCCGCCAGCCGCTGGCCCCATCCACGCGGGCAGCATCGTAGACCTCCGGCGGCACGCCCCGCAGCGCGGCCAGGCTCACCAGCATCATAAACGGGAAACAAACCCAGACGCCCACCAGCACCATCACCCAGAAGGCCTTGGGCGCGCTTAAGCCCTCGGCCACAAAGGCCAGCGTCTGGGCCAGCGGCGAAAGAAACAGCGCATTCAGCCCATCCACCAGCGGCTGCACAACAGCACTGACGTTGACTACGGGCGTCGGGTCGCGCAGCCACTTTGTTTGCATGCCCGTCAGCGCGTTGATGCCGCCAAAGGTGTCGTCAAACAAAGTGTTCCAGACCAGTGCGCCCACAAACTCCGGGATGGCCCAGGGCAGAATAAACAGCGCCTGCCACGCGCTCCGCCCCCGCAGCCCGCGCCTGCTCAACAGGTTCGCCAGCCAGAGGCCCAGGGCCGTCGCCAGCAGCATCGTCACCGCCACCCACAGCACGTTGAAACGAATCAGCGGCAGGGTGTTTTTGTCGCCCAGCACATAAATCACAGCACCAGTGCCAAAATAGGGCAGCGGACGCGCATCATTGACCGGAAAACCTAGCAAACCCCGCCCGTAATCGAGCCAGAACGTCGGCAAGCCCGCCTTGAGGTTGGGCAGGTTAAACCATGTCGTGGCCAGGGCCGTTTGCAGCAGCAGCGGGTAGGCCACCACCAGCGCAAAAAAGAGCAGGCCCGGCAGCAGCCAGGGCAGCGCCGCCCTGGTCTGGCGCTTGTCGCTGGCCCGCCATGCCCGCCAGCGCGTCCGCGCCGCCAGGGCTGCATCGGCCAGCCAGCGGGCCGCCAGCAGCGAGACGGGAACAGTGAGCGCCAGAATATACTGGGGCCATTTCGTCGGCCAGAAAAACAGAAACAGCAGATTGGCGAGAAACCACCAGACGATTAACCGCTGCGTACTGCGTACTGCGTACTGCGTACTGCGTACATCTACAATCTGCAATTCCTCTGCGTCTCTGCGCCTCCGCGCCTCTGCGTTGAGATGCAGCAGCGCCAGCAGACCAAACACGCCATCCAGCAGCAGCGGGAACACGCCGGGGTGCCAGGGCACCGCGCCCAGCAGCCAGACCAGCGGTTGAAACCAGGGCAAATTCGCCTGTTGCACATGGCTGCCAGTGGCAAAGCCGGTGTTGAAAAGGATGGACTCACGCAGCCGCCCCAGTGGGTTGGGCCAGAGGGCCGGGTTGAAGGCGTAGAACATCAGCAGGGCTAGCCCCAGCCAGCAGGCCAGCCGCACCGGGCGTGAGCCAAACAGCCCGAACCAGTTGCGCATGGTTGGCTCCAGGCCAATCGCCGCAGCGGGCCGGGGGTTGGTCTGCGGCTCGCGCCACCAGAACCAGGCCAGCGCCGCAAAGCCCGCCGCGCCATAGCGGTAGGTGCCAGCCGCCGTCAGCCCTAGCCCCAGCGCTGCCAACCAGAAGTAGCCGTCGCCGTTGCGCCGCGAACGCAGCAGCAGCAGCAGCGTCAGCGTGGCGAAAAAGCAGGGCAGCGCCTCCAGCATCGCTTCGGAGGTATATTTGATGTGCCAGGAGTTAAGCGCCACCAACAGCCCGGCCAGCGGGTTGATCAGCGCGACGAGCGCGGCGGTGAGCGCACCCACCACCGCACTGAAGGTGCGCAAGGGACGCACCTTGTCGGCAGTGCCCGCTGAGGCAGGCGTGTCGTTTTTGCCCGCCGTCACCGGGCTGGCATAGGCTTCCGGCCCCTGGGCCAGCAACAAGCCCCCAAACACCAGCTTGGTTAATGGAGGATGTTCGTAATTCTCGCGCTCGTTGATCACCCCCACCAGGTCGCCCCGCGCCATATGCCCGGCGTAGAGCTGCCCTGCCCGCAGGTAGTCATCCTCATCAAAATCGGCGGGGAGATTGGCAACGGCGTGGAGCCGCAGCGCCAACGCCAGGGCCAGCACCGCCAGCACTGCCAGCATGCGCCATGTGGCACGCAGCCATGGCCGCGCCCGGCGAGCGACTCGCGGCGGCGTCAGCGTGGTTTCCATAACAACCTTTCAGCAGCTATCTCTCGCAAAGCCGCAAAGCCGCAAAGGAAACCCTTGGGGAGGTGACTCTACGCACCTCCGAATGCGTTTTGCCATTGCGTTTGCAGACACATGTTCAATTTGTTCATTCAAGTTGCATCATAGTACCACGAACGTGTATGATATGCCATGACGATTTGCGATTTTGGATTTACGATTACCGAACTTCTCATACGTAGATGCCCTTCTGGTCAATTGGCGTCATCTGCGAATACGATAGGTGCTACCATCCAGATTTAGTTCAGCCTATTGCGTCTTTGCGCCTCTGCGTCTCTGCGTTTTTCTGCATAGTTGAGGATTCTCCCCATGAACGACCAGCAGCCCGCCCGCACCGCCCCCGAAGTGCTTGCCACCGATATTGTGCTGCCCAACCAGACCAACAATTACAACACCATGTTTGGCGGTGAGGTGATGGCAATGATGGACAAAACCGCCGCCATCGCCGCGCTGCAATTCTGCCGCCAGCCAGTGGTGACTGCATCCAGCGAGCGGATTGACTTCCGCACGCCCATCCACGCAGGCGAGATCATCGAAGCGGTGGCGCGGGTGATCTACACCGGGCGCACCTCGATGATTGTGCGGGTGCGTATTTTTGCCGAACACCCGCTCACTGGGGAACGACGCATGTGTACCACCGGCTACTTTTCCATGGTGACAACCAGCAAAACGGGCGAGCGCGTGCCCGTGCCGCCGCTGCTGCTGGAAGACGAGCACGCCAGGGAAGAATGGATCGTGGGCGAAGAGATCCGGCGGGCGATTGACGGGCGGCGGCGCTGAGCCGTGTTATACTGCAAAACAACAGGCGTAAAGCAACTTGCAAACGCCTCTCATAAAGGCACAAAAGTCGAAGGCCAAAGGAAATGAAGGAAATAAGGGAAATCATCCTGGGCGATTTGCTGATTTCCTTTATTTCCTTCATTTCCTTCATTTCCCTTATTTCCCCGCTTCAACGGTTCTCGGTTCCCTTCGACTTCGCTCAGGGCAGGCCTGGTTCTCGGTTCTCTACAAATCTACAATCAGGAGTACATGTGAGCATAGATCAAACCCTTTTTCGCCAGGTTATGGGCCATTTTGCTTCTGGTGTCACTGTTGTTACCACCGTGTATGAAGGCCAGCTTTCTGGCATTACCGTCAGTTCGTTTACCTCATTGTCCTTGAACCCGATGCTGGTGCTGATTTGTATTGACAAAAACACCAGCAGCCACGATGCCTTCGCTCGCGCCGGGAAATTTGCGGTCAATATTCTAAGCGAAGGGCAGGAGTATCTATCGCGGCGCTTTGCCACCCGCGAGATTAACAAGTTTGACGCTGGCGGCTTTACGTTGTCGCCCCATGGGCTGCCGCTGCTGGATGGGGCACTGGCCCATGTGGAATGC
>JALONX010000133.1 GCA_025454695.1 Chloroflexaceae bacterium | reverse complement strand
GACGAGTGACGAGTGACGAATGACGAGTGACGAGTGACGAATGACGAGTGACGAGTGACGATTGGTTCTCGCAAAGGCGCAAAGCCCGCAAAGGGGGTTCAGAAATACGTTCTTGCCAATCTTTGTGCCTTTGTGCCTTTGTGAGAGGTTTTTGGAGCGGAATTTTTTACAACCTGGATCCGGTATAGCCCGCGCAGGCGGGCTTCGCAGCTTCAAGCCGCGCCCTTTAGGGCTACGGCGAGCAAATATACCCGTTTAATTTCTTAAAACTCATCATCGCGTTCGAGGTGTCGTGGCGTGATGATGGTGGAACGCGATGTATCTCATTGGGAAGCAGTGAAAGCCCAATAAATTCGGCGGATGTGTAACCCATAACCCATAACCCATAACCCGTACCATGCAACGTGACAACCCCACAAACGCTGCACGCGCTGGCCAGAACCGCCTCTACCGGGGGGCGCTGCCGGTGCGCAGCCATATTGCCGCCACCGCCTGGCTCGATGGGGCCATGCGCTGGCACGACGGCGCAGTGGCATGGGAAACCCGCCGTGGTCTGGTGCTGCCAAACACGGCCCTGCTAGAACGGGCCCGCTTTCACCTGCGGCGGGTGGCCAACCAGCTGGAGCTGGCCCGCCGCGTGCTGGCCGACCCGCAAAGCTGGCTAGCCCGCCGCATGGCTCAGCTGGCCGAGGCAACCTATTTCGTCGGCCTGCCTCGGGTTGATGTGCCGCAGCTGGCCGAACGGGCTGCCTGGGGCGACAAAGCTGCCATGGGCCAGCTGGTGGCCCTGCTGCCGGTTGAGGCCCGCTGCCACGACCGGCTGCCTGCTTCGCCCGCCGCCACCTTGCTGGCCTGCGGGCCTATTGTTACCCCCCTGCTGCGTACCCATGCCGTCAGCAACCATGTGCCTCCAGCCGGGCGGGCACTGGCGGCGCTATTGCTGGGTGCGCTGGCAAGCACCGATACATGGCAACCGCTCCCCGCTGAGGCGAGCCGCTGGTTGCACAACGCCTACGCCCACGGGCACGAGGCTGGTTTGCCCGAAGATGCCCTGGTGACGTTGGCGCTGCTTCGGGAACCAGACGGTCTGACCCTGGCACGCCGCTTCGCCCAGGCCCAGAGCAGCGCAGGTACGCTCGCGCTGCCCACATCACTGTTACGCGAACTGGTGACGCGAGTCGCTGCCGAAGGGCTGGTGGTTCTGGCCGAAGCCGTTGCGGCAGCGGCCCCGCTGCTGTCGGCGCTCTTCACGCCCGCCGAGGCCCTGGCAACCGTGGCCACATGGCAGGCCCGCCAGAAGCTGGCCGCTCGGCAGCAACGCCAGTGGGCACACTACAGCGCTGAATTGGTGCGCCTGCTGCACAACTACCTGCGAGTTACCCCGGAGGCTGCCACGGTGCAAGCCTGGGCCAGCTTTGTGTATGAAATGCGTGATCTGGTTGCTCCCCATCTCCCCCGCTGCGAAACCCTGTGTAGCGCCCTGGCTGTCGGTTTGCAGCTCGCGCCATCGTTGCAACTGCCCTATCTGCAACTGTTGGCAACGTGGCAGCAGAAAATCTGGAATCGCGACAATCTGCCTGAGGAGGCCCAACAGCAGGGCTGGTTGAACCGCCGCTGGCAACGCTATGGTCAGCCCATTTGCCTCCTGCTCAAGCGCAGCCGCGACGCGCAGCTGGTGCAGCAGGCCCTTGAAAAAAACCTCTATCGCCAGCTGTCCTGGCAGCAGTTTGCCGAACCAGCCATGTACCACTGGCTGCTGCTGGTGCTGGCCCGGTTCCCACAGCACGAGCGTGAGTTAATCTGCGATCTGGCCGCGCTGGTGGGGCGCTTTCCTTCGTTGGCCAGTGCCCAGGCCACACTGCGCCCGTTTTGGCAAGTATTGCTGCAAACCCCCGCTTCTGTGCGCACCGAACTTTGTCGGCAGGTGGTGTTGCGGGTGAGCGACACCCGCGCCGAAGCCATGCGGGTCTTGCCACGGATCATCCGTCATCTGCCAGCCATTAGTGAGTCGCTCCAGCAAACCTCCCTTACCTGGCATACGCCACTGTTGCCTGGCCTGATCTGGCTGGAGGAGCGTTACCCGGAACATGCTGCCGACTGGCTGGTCTGGGTGCTGGCGCAAATCCCCGAGCGCCTGCGCACCAATCAAGCACTGCATACCAGCAGCCTTGAGGATGGCTTTATTCTCGCTGTCACGCTTTCTGGTGGCAACGCGGCCAACTTCCAGCGCCTGCTGCGCGCAATACTCGATCACGAACCTGAAACGCAGCGCTTCAGTGTTCCTCGCAGCTGCCATGTGCTGCAACGCCTGCCCGGCCTGTGTGAAACGCTGGCCCAGCTGCTGCCCCAGCAGCCCCAGCGCTGCGTCCGCCTGATCGAACAGCTAGGCCTGGTGGCTCGGCTCGACACCAACGTCACTGATACGTTTGCTGCATTTGAGCTGGTGCAAGCCACTGCCCCGTTTGCGACGATATTTCGTTCCGCTGACGAGGATTGGGCGAACCTGCTGCGCCTCGACCCGGCGCTTGATGGGCTGGCAGCGGCCTATGTGCAGGCCCAGTGGCTGCGGGGGGCCGACATGGGTTTGCCCGCCGGGGTGCGCCATGCGCTGGAACAGCCCGCGAAGCTGGCCCGCGAGGCGGCACACCTGGCAATGTTGGCACAGCAGAAGCCGGAGCAGCCGGGCCTGGCCATGCGCCTGGCCAGCCTCCAGGCCCGCCTGGCCGATGAAGCGACGCTGTGGGAAGCAGCAGTTGAAGAAGCAGGCGAACGCCTGGTGCAAATCACGGCGGAGGCCCGGCTGGCGGCAGCCGAACAGCTGTTACAAGACTGGCTGCGCAAGCGCCTGCACCTGATTGCCGGGCCACTTCCGCCAGACCTGATGCTGGACGCGGATCTGGCCAACGCCGTGCTGATAGACGCCCATGTGGATGCGAACCGTAAGCTGCTGCGCCAGTTGCTGCGGGCGCACCTGGCTGGCGAGCGCGCCTGGCGTGAGGCGCTGTCGGGCAATGCAGCGTTTTTGCAGCAGCTGGCCGCGCGGGGTGTGGATGTTGCGGCATGGCTGGCCCCCAACCCGGCCAGCTACCGTTGCGCCGGAGCGGTGGGCGGGCGCATTCACATCTACCTGGAAGGAAGTGCGCTGCGCGTGCTGCAAATGGGCAACTATTTCAATACCTGCCTGGGCGTCGGCGGCATCAACGCCTTTTCCACCGTTGCCAACGCCTGCGAGCTAAACAAGCGGGTGATCTATGTGCAGGACGGCAGCGGGCGCATCGTTGGGCGCAAGCTGATCGCCATCAGCAGCGAGTGGGGCTTGTTGGGCTACCGCACCTACATTAATGCGGCCCCAGCAGACCAGATAGAACGTCTGCTCCAACGCTACGTGCGGGAGTTCGCCGCCCGCTGTGGGTTGCCGCTGGCCGATACGGGCGAAGTGCCCCGGCTCGTTGCAGCGGAATGGTATGACGACGGCGAGGAGGCGTGGGTAGTGGCTGAGGGCGAGGGTGAGGTATCGCTCGCAAAGGCGCAAAGCTCACAAAGAAGCGCAGATGAACGTCCAGCTGGTACAATCAAAAAATGCAGGTGAAAATTCATCTGAAACGGGTAATACAACTATGAACGAACAACGCCTGATCAAAATCAGCAAATACCTGGCGAAGGTGCTACGCCACGAGCCAGAACGAGTTGGACTGACGCTGCAAAGCGGCGGCTGGGTACATGTGGATGTGCTGCTGGCGGCGCTGGCCCGCCACAACTTCGTCCTCAGCCGGGCCGAACTGGAGGAAATGGTGGCCTGGAATCCCAAGCAGCGCTTCAGCTTCGATGAGACGGGCACGCGCATTCGGGCCAACCAGGGCCACAGCGTGGCGGTTGACCTGGAGCTGGAGCCGACTGAGCCGCCCACCCTGCTCTACCATGGCACCGCGACGCAGAACGTATCTGCCATTCAGCGCGAAGGACTCAAAAAGATGAACCGCCACCACGTCCACCTTTCTGCCGATGTAGAAACGGCCCACCGCGTCGGCGCACGCCATGGCAAGCCGGTGATCTTCGCGGTGGATGCGGCGGCGCTGCATGCTGCGGGCGTTTGCTTCTACCGCTCGGCCAACGGCGTGTGGCTGGTGGAGGCGGTGCCGCCGGAATACCTCTCTGCATTGAACCAGGCTTGACGCAGCAGTTCTGACGATTGCTGCTGCTGGTTTGAAACACTTGCCCCTGCTCACCCGTCATAGGACATGGTGTAGATCGAACGCTTTGCCCCTCTTCTACGTCGCTACGCACTCCTTTCACCCATCCGGGTGAGTCCCCGTTCACCCAAAGCGCTCAGCCGCATTTCATCCTTCGTCGTGATGACGCCTGGATGCTGGCAAGCTACACTGATTCAGGAACCGAAGACTTGAATATGAGGGTTTGCCATGAATTGCACGCTGGCGCTGCCTGTCCGTCGTTCGGCAGATGTGCGCTTCTGGGTGGAGTTGCTGGTGGTGAGCCTGCTCGCGCTGGTTCCCCGCCTGGCCAACCTGGCCGATTTCTACACCACCGATGAGGCCTACTTCTGGCAGGGGCGGGTGGCCCGCTTTGCTGCCGCCATTTCCATGCAGGACTGGGCCGCTACCAACCAGACCGGCCACCCCGGTGTGACCACCATGTGGCTGGGGGCGCTGGGGAGCTGGCTGGCGGCCCAGTGGGGCGTGTTGCCCACCGCCAGCGGCGCAACCTACCTGGCCTTTCTGCGGCTGCCACTGGCGCTGGCGAATGGGCTGGCGGTGGTGCTGGGGTTTCTGTTGTTGCGCCGCCTGCTGCCCCATGGCACCGCCTGGCTTGCCGCACTGCTCTGGGCGGCGTCACCGTTTCTGGTGGCCCACAGCCGCCTGCTCCATCTTGATGGTTTGCTGACCTCGTTGATGACGCTGAGTCTGCTGGTGTTGCTGGTCGCCACGCAACACCACGCGGACGATACCGCCGCCTGCTCGCCCTGGCCTTCGCGGGGCTGGCTGGCGGCTTCGGGGGCGCTGGCGGGGCTGGCCCTGCTCACCAAAGCCCCCGGCTTTCTGCTGTTGCCTTTTGCCGCCCTGGTGCTGTGCGTAGCAGCCGTTCAGCCCGATAGGTTCACCAGGCAGCAGCTCCCGGCCAACCTGCGTACATTCCTGCGGCGCTACCTGCTCTGGCTGGCGGCGGCGCTGGCGGTGGTGGCGGTGGCCTGGCCTGCGCTCTGGGTGGCACCAGGGCAGGCCCTGGGGGCAGTGCTGGGCGAGATTGGTGGCAATGCTGCCCAGCCCCACATGGCGGGCAACTACTTCCTTGGCCAGCCCACCGCCGACCCTGGCCCGCTGTTCTATCTGACCGTGGTTTCGTGGCGAGGCGACCCGCTGCTGCTGCTGGGGCTGTGTAGCGTGCTTGTGCTTGGGGGCCTGGCGGCAGGCCGTGCCGTGCTATCGCGGGGCGTGCGCCGTTGGGAGACGCTGATCCTGCTTGCGCGGGCCAACCGCCAGCGGCTGGTGGCGCTGGTGCTGCTCGGTTACTGCCTCAGTTTTACATGTGCGCTTACGCTGTTGCCGAAAAAGTTCGACCGCTACCTGTTGCCAATCTGGCCCGCACTCGCGATTCTGGCGGCGATTGGCCTGGTGGCCCTGGCGCGGCGGCTCAACCACATGCTACGTCAACGAGCGCGTCTTGTGCCGTTCTGGGCGCGGCTGTGGCCCATGCGCGCCGTGCTGATTGTGGTGCTGCTGGTGGCTCCGCTGCTGCGCTATCAACCCTACTACCTGGCCTACTACAACCCCCTGCTTGGCGGTGGACTCACGGCCCAGCAGGTGTTATTGAGCGGCTGGGGCGAGGGGATGGACAAAGTGGGCCTGTGGCTCAGCCAGCGCCCCGACCTGGCCCGTGGCCCGGTGCTGTCGTGGTTGCCGCCAACGTTGCAACCGTTTCTTCCCGTTGGCATCAGCGTGTATGATCTTGACCTGGCCCAGATGAACCGGGGGGCAAATTACGCCGTGGTCTATAGCGGGGTGGCCCGCCGCGACCAGCGCAGCGTGGCCGAGGCCTATGCCACACAAACGCCGCCACTGGTGACGATTCGTATTTTTGGTATCACCTACGCCACCATTCACCAACTGCCGCGCCCCTACACTACCGACATTGGCGCCGATTTTAACGTCACCCTGCATCTACGCGGCATTAGCCAGGAGTTGCGCGACCATACGCTGGTGATTACGCCTTCGTGGGATGTGCGGGCCGACCAGCCGGGCGGGGTGACCAGTTTTTACCATGTGCTGAACGAGCAAAACGAGCGGGTGGGCCAGCTTGATGTGCCCCTTGATGGTGGCCTGTTTGCCACGTGGCAGCAGGGCCAGCAGTTTGGCGAAGCCCTGCCGATAGCGTTGCCGCCCGAACTGCCCGCAGGTACCTACCGCGTGACGATGGGCCTCTACACTCCGGGTGACGGCCAACGCCTGCCGCTGACGCGGGGCCAGGCCCTGCCTGCTGCGGTGAATGGGCCAGACGTGATCGAAATTGCCCGCTTCACGGTAGGGCCACGCTGAGGCTTGCCGCACCGCCGGGAACTATGCACCGCCGAGATCGCCAAGGACGCAGAGAGCTTTTGTTGATCTTCTCTGCATGTTCGGTGTGATCGACGGTGCGTAATCGTTTTTTGCGCTAGCCCAGCCGCACGGAGTGGCGGAGCAGCAGCGTGACGGCGACGCGGCGGCGTTTTTGCGCCGCATTCTGATACTCCCCTCGTTTGAAAACCTCGAACAGGCCAGTGAGACGTAGTCCATAACCTACCAGGCACTATGCGGCTTGCTGACCGTGCAAAAAAATTCTCATCATGTTCTCATTTTCTAGCGGTGCTTTTTTTATATGAAAATGGTAAACTTAGTTAATAGTTGAATGAGTTTGGTAGTTATATTAATCCGTGTGTGGCGATGAGAAGGTGGTTCGACTATGAGCACATCCACTGGGTCTACAAACGAGCAAGCGCTGGAGTGTGCGGCACTGCTTATGGAGCTGGCCCCGCTGGTGCTGCGCACCATGCGCCAGGAGATGGCCCGCGAAACTCAGCTTGACCTCTCGATGCCAGAGTTTCGCAGCCTGCGCTTTATCACCCGCCATCCTGGCACCACACTGTCGGCCCTGGCCGAGCATCTGGCGGTATCGCTGCCCGCCGCCTCCAAACTCATTGATCGGCTCCTAACCATGGAGCTGGTGACGCGGGCGATTGACCCCGACGACCGGCGGCGGGCGGTGCTAGAACTGACCGAGGGGGGGCTGGCCCTGGTTGCCCATGCCCACGGGGTGGCCCAGGCGCACTTCGCCGCCATGCTCGCAACCGTTGAACTAGATGATTTAGATGCCTTTGCACGCATGCTCAGCACGCTGCGCACGGGCTTTTTGGATGAAGTGGGCAAGCACAGATAAAGGACTCTTTCGTGAAACAACCTGCTGCCGATGATGCCGTCGTCCGTCGCCTCTACCAACTGGTGACGCCCTACCGCCGCACCATTCTTCTGGGGCTGTTCTGCCTGGTGCTGGCGGTGACTGCCGAACTCTACCCGCCGCTGATCTGGCAGCAGGTGGTGGATGTGGGCCTGATGCAGCAGCACTGGGGCTTTATCGGCCAACAGATCGCGCTACTGGTGCTGGTGCTGGGCGTGGGCCAGTTTTTTTCTGCCATTCGCGGCGTGCTGCTGGAACGGGCCGCCCAACGCCTGGCCCTCGACCTGCGGCTGCGGCTTTACGCCAAGCTGCAACGGCAGTCGGCAGCCTACTTTAGCAACCGGCGCACGGGCGACCTGCTGGCCCGCATGGCAGCCGATGTGGATGTGGTGCAAAATGTGCTGGTCAACGGCACCGACTCCGTGGTGGCCAGCGCCCTGCGGCTGGTGGGCGTGGCGGCGATTTTTATCTACCTCCAGCCCATCCTTGGTTCGCTGACGCTGCTGCCGATGCTGCTGGTGGGCCTGCTGCTGTTGCGCTACAACCGCCGCGTGCGCCCGATCTACCGGGCGGCGCGGGCGCACCTGGGCGAACTCAGCGCCCGCCTGAACGACAACATCGGCGGCATGCGGGTCATCCAGGCCTTTGCCCAGGAGCGGCGCGAAACCGCCACCGTGACGCAGCTTGGCGAACAGCTCTACGACGAACAGGTGCGGGCGGTGCAGCTGCGCAACCGCGTCTTTCCCGTCATCCGCTGGATTGCTAACCTCAGCAACCCGATTATGCTCGTCGGCGGGGTCTACTTTATCCTGCGGGGCCAGTTTACCCTGGGCGGGCTACTGGCATACCGGGGCTACGGGCGCTACTTCTACGGCCCAATTGACGACCTGGTGAGTACCAACGACATGGTGCAGAACGCCGCCGCCGCTGCCCGGCGCATTTTTGAGATCCTCGACGCGCCCGAAACGATTGCCGACGCCCCTGACGCCCAGCCCTTGCCTGCGCCGCTGGCGGGCGACATTCGTTTTGAGAGCGTGAGCTTTGGCTACGACCCGCACCACCCGGTGTTGCGCGATGTGTCGCTGCACCTGCGCCCCGGCGAGCGGGTGGCCATTCTGGGGCCGTCCGGCGCGGGCAAATCCACCCTGTTGGCCCTGGTAGCCCGGCTCTACGACCCGACTGCCGGGCAGGTGCTGCTTGATCGGCATGATTTGCGTGAGGTGACGCTGGCGAGTCTACGGGGGCAGTTGGGCCAGGTGCAGCAGGAGACTTTTCTGTTTAATGCCAGCGTGCGCGAGAACCTGCGCTACGGACGACCCGACGCCAACGACCATGCGGTGGAAGCAGCTGCCCGCGCCGCCAACGCCCACGCCTTTATCTGCGGCTTGCCCCAGGGCTACGACACGCTGGTGGGCGAGCGTGGGGTCAAGCTTTCCGGGGGCCAGCGCCAGCGCATCGCCGTGGCCCGCGCCCTGCTGGCCGACCCGCCGCTGCTGCTGCTGGACGAGCCGACCAGCGCCGTGGAGCCGGAGTCCGAGGCGCTGATTATTGAAGGGCTGGAACGGCTTATGCATGGCAAAACCACGTTGATCGTGTCGCACCGCCTTTCGCTGGCCCGCAGCGCCGACCGGGTGCTGGTCATCGCCGACGGGCGCGTGGTAGAAGACGGCCCGCCCGCCCAGCTGTTGGCCAAAGCGGACGGCTACTTCGCCGCCATGGTGCGGGCCGACTCGGCGTTTGTGTTGCCCGTGCTGGACATGCGTGAAACGTGAAACGTGAAACGTACTGCGTACTGCATATTCGCGTTTCTCGGCGTTTGTGTTGCCCGTGCTGGACATGCGTGAAACGTGAAACGTGAAACGTGAAACGTAATGCATAATGCATAATGCGTAAACTCTGCAAACTGCAAACTGCAAACTGCAAACTGCTTACGGTCTCCGGTCTCCGGTCTCCGGTCTGAAAATCGTCAATCGTCAATCGTCAATCATACATGCTATGCAACCATCACTTCAGCCCCAACTCAGCCCCACTGCGCCAGAGCCAGCGCGGATGAGTCGCTTCACCAGCGGCTTTCGGGCGTTGCGCCAGCGCAACTACCGGCTCTACTGGCTTGGCCAGCTTGTCTCGCAGACGGGCACCTGGATGCAGACGACGGCCCAGGCCTGGCTGGTGCTGCAACTCACCAGTTCGCCCTTTGCGATTGGGCTAGTCGCCGTTTTTCAGTTTTTGCCAGTCACGCTGTTTGCCCTGCTTGGCGGGGCCATTGCCGACCGGGTGCCGCGCTACCGCCTCATCCTCATCACCCAGACTTTCGGCCTCATGCAGGCAGCGATCTTCGGGTTGCTGGTGGGCACGGGGCTGATCCAGCTCTGGCAGGTCTACCTGCTGGCGCTGACGCAGGGGCTGATTACCGCCGTAGACCAGCCAGTGCGCCAGGCGTTTGCCGTCACCCTGGTGGAAGGCGAGGATCGGGCCAATGCCATTGCCCTTAACTCGATGATGTTTAACTCCTCCCGCATCTTCGGCCCGGCCCTGGCTGGCCTGCTGATTGGCTTGCTGGGCATCGCCGCCGTGCTCTACCTCAACGCGGCCAGTTTCCTGGCAGTGCTGGCCGGGCTGCTCTGGATGGATCGCGCCCTATTGCATGAAGCGCCCCGCCGCCCCGGTGGCGCGATGCTGGCGCAAGTGCGGGAAGGGCTGCGTTACATTGGGCGTACCCCGGAAATTCTGCTGGTGATGATTCTGATGGCCGGGATTGGCACCTTTGGCTACAACTTTAGCGTCAGCCTGCCGCTGATTGGCGGCTTTATTCTCCACACCAGTGCCGAACAGTATGGCTTGCTGGGAACGTTTCTTGGGGTTGGCTCGCTGCTTGGCGCGTTCGTCACCGCGTTCGCAAAGCGCATCAACGCCTTGCGCTTGTTGCTCAGCGCCGTCGCCTTTAGCCTGCTGCTGGGCAGCGTCGCCCTGGTATCCAGCTACCTCGTCTCGGCGGCGGTGCTGCTGACGCTGGGCCTGGCGGGCGTGCTGTTTACCACCACGGCCAGCACCCTCATTCAGCTGCGGGTGCCCGATGAGCTACGCGGGCGGGTGACCAGCGTCTACCAGCTGTTGTTTATGGGCAGCACCCCCATTGGCGGCCTGCTGATCGGCGTGCTGGCCCATGCCTTTGGCGTCGCTGTCGCCCTGCTGGTCTGCGCCGGGCTATGCCTGGCCAGCGTGGTGGGGGCCTACGTGTATTGGCGGCGCACAGCGGGAGATGACAGCGCAGGTATGAAGTATGAATAATGATGTATGATTTACGTTGAACCAGCGCAGTTTCTAACCTGGTTCTTGGTTCTCGGTTCTCAATTCTAGGAGTCTCTCATGTCCCAACCGCCCCGTTTTGATCGCTT
>JALONX010000875.1 GCA_025454695.1 Chloroflexaceae bacterium | reverse complement strand
CGTGGGCGAGATCATGCGCGCGGTGTTCACGCGGGCGACAATCAGATCATCGGGGATGGGCAGGGTTTTGCGGCGGCCTGGATCGGCCACCGCTGTGCCAGCGCAGCGCAGCTCCCACGAAGCCGGATCATACACGGGCCGTTCGGGCGCGCCTGCTGGCACTTTGTAGAGCAATTCGGCGTCGCTGCCCGTCCAGCCAGCGGGCTTGAGATTGGCGGCCTCGTAGCGGGCATTGCTGCCAATCGGCATGTTCCAGATGCTGTCCTGGGCAAACGGCCAGAGCCAGGGGTCGCGGGTTTCGCCCGTGGCTGGCGGCGCGGGCGTCGCGCTCGGCCATACGGAGGGCGTTGCCGACGGACTCGGCGCAGCCGTTGCCGATGGGCTGGGCCGGGCGGTGGCGGTGGGGCGAGCCGTGCTGGCAGCGTTGCGCTGCACCAGCGGCAGGAAGACTTTTGCCCCACCGGGCGCGGGACGCGGCGTTAGTGTTGTGCCTGGCGGGGGCGTGCTGCCGGGTGGCTGGGTTACCACCGCACTCAGCGTCACGCTGGCGTTGAGTTTGTTGTAGCCGGTGGTTGCTTCCCAGGTGTTCTGGTTCGCCAGCCGCATGCTGTACTCCGGGCGGGTGTTGAGCGCCGGGGCCGGGTCGGGCAGGTTGAGCAGCACCTCGTAGCTGCCGGGCGCGAGGGCAGCAGGCAGATTGGCCGTCAGCGTGAGCGTTTTGGTTTCACCAGGGCCAGGCAGCACGAGGCGGGTGTCGCCCTGGCCCACCGGCAACCGGGAGACGGCACCACTGGTTTTGTTACGCAGCACCAGTTCCAGGCCACGGGGGTTGTAGGGGCGGGCAAAGCCATCATTCGCCAGCTGCATGCTGAGACTCAAGGCCGTGCCAGGCGTGGCGCTGCTGGGGATGCTGGCACTGATCAGCCGGAAGCGGTAACCAAGCTTTTTGGCAATCGTGTCGTAGCAGCCGCCATTCTTCCAGCCTTGCAACACCTGCTCCTCATATTCGGAGTTAATCGTACTCCAGCGCATGCGGGCCAGTTCGGCCAGGGCATTCTCGCAGCCTATGTAGGGCTGAGCATCCTCAGCAAAATTACATGTCTCGCCACCCTGGGGCAAAAACTGGTTATCCTGGTTCAGAAACTGTTTCGCCGCCGCAATGCCTGCCTCATCCTCTGGGTAGGTGCCCCAATCGGTGCGTGAGGCCAGAAAACAGTCGTTATGAGCGCCGATACGAGCCTTGTTGCTCCCGCTGTAGGCCTCCGGCACCGTCAAGGGGCTTGCCCCGGTGAGTTGCTGCTTGTATGCTGGCGTTCGCACGGCCACCATGCGCTCGCTAGGCAGCGTGGACAACAGCTTCTCGGCAATCTGGCGGGTGTTGGCATTCACCCCATCGGGGCCAATCAGGTTGTTGGTGGAGCTATGCCATTCGCCCCAGGCCCCCACAAAGCCCGCTTCCATAAAAGCAATCACATCAGCGTTGGCCCGCAACACCGGCGCAAGCTGGTCAATATGGGCCAGCACCTGGTTCACTGGCGCGTCGGCCTCGCCAATGCCGAAGTTGTAGCTAAAGCGCAGCACCAGCTTCACCCCCGCCGTGCGGGCGGTGGCAAAATCGGTTGTCAACTGGTCGAGTACCGACTGGGCCAGCGGTTTGTTGCGGTAGGGTTCCAGCAGGTAGTAGGTGCGTACCATGCTCATGCCCTGGCTCCGCGCCGCCAGCAGGTCGTCCTTTTGCAGCGGGCCACGTTCGTCATTGCGCCAGATCGGCGCCCGTTGAATGTAGAAACCCCGCTCCGGGTTGGTGAAATTTTCGTCGCTGGCCTGGTAGCTGATGGTTTGCGTCGGCGCGGCCTGGGTTGGCAAGCCACCAGGCAGCAGCAGCGGCAGCAGCGCCAGACTCACGAGTGTATGGACGAGTCGCATGGTTTGCTCCAAGGTAGTGTGGTCTGTGTTGTGCATGGGTTGCCTACCACGCACAACACAGGATCACCACAAACTATTTTTTGGCAACCGCCCACCAGCTACGGGTTGCGCGTGAAGGTGAACGACCGGACGTTGAAGCGCTCACCCTCCACGACAAAGCGCATAAACTGGCGGCCCGTCGGCAGGGTAAAGCCGGTGATGGTGATGTCCTGCCAGTTCTGCCAGCCGCCGGTGTTGGGAATGGTGATGGTACCGGTTTTGTTTTCGCCCCCGAACTCGATCCGAGCTTTGCCGCTGCTGAAGGGGCTGGCCACCCGCATGGTGAGGGTATAGCTACCGAATTGCTGCACCTCAACGGTGTAGCCAATCCATTCGCCGTTTCTGATCCAGCCAACGTTGGCCGCATTGGGAGAAGTGTCGGTGGGATCGCTCGAACGCTGCACATCTACCCCTTCGTTGAGGCGGAAAAAGCCGCCGTTGTTGCTGGGGTCGCTGTCCGAATAGGCCACCCCCTCGCCCCCTTCATCGAAGTTGACGGCCACCACCGTGCCGGGCAGCGTGGCGGGCACACCGCCAAAGGGCTGGGGTTCCCGGGGCACCGTTACTCGGGTTTCCGTCCAGGGGCTGCGCAACGACTCACGGGCTGACCGCACCCGGTAGGTGTAGGTTGTACCGGGTGTCACGCTGGTGTCGAAGGTGAAGGTACCCTGCGGGTTGGGCAAACCCGGATCGATAAACTCAGCCTCGCCGTCAGCTTTACGCTCTACCTCGTAACTAAAGGCGTCGGGCACTTCATCCCAACTCAGGTTGACTTGCCGGGGCGAAACCGCCGTGGCCACAAAATTCTCCGGTGCCGGTAGCCCGGTCTGTCGGGTAGGTGCCGCCTGCGAGGGGTAGCTGGTGCAGAGCAGCAC
>JALONX010000874.1 GCA_025454695.1 Chloroflexaceae bacterium | reverse complement strand
CGCAAACCGTGTCTTACGAACAATGGATAGACTCAAGACGGCAGCCCACGGTCAAGCTCTATCCTGCCTGCCAACCTGGGGCAGAACTGCCACTGGCGAGAAGTCGTTGCAGGAAGTTACAGAGGGGGCCCATGCCAGGTAATCTGCCCATCTGCTATCTACACGGGAAATCGTTGTGGCAACAAGCATACAATGTCTGAAAACATCTGTCAAGTCAACTGTTGACAGTTGACACTACTGTGTGCTACACTCCGCTTCAGAACCACACGAGGGAGAAATACCTATGGCAGCGACGAGCCTGGATCCAATTACGTTGGAGATTCAGTGGCAGCGGCTGGTGGCGATTGCCGACGAGATGGACAATGCCACTATTCGGGCTTCGTTTTCCACCATTGTGGGCGAGAGCCACGACTTCGGTTGTATTCTGATGGATCAGAACGGCTCGGCGATTGCCCAGGCCCAGTTCAGCCCGCCCCAGTTCTGCACCATGCTGCCCATCACCACCGGCCACATGCTGCGGCGCTTCCCCAAACACACCTTGCAGGACGGTGATGTGCTGATCACCAACGACCCCTGGCTCGGCAGCACCCACTTGCCCGACTACAACCTGGTCACGCCGATGTTTCGTAAGGGCAAGGTGGTGGCCTTTTTTGGCACCGTGGCCCATGTTTCTGATGTCGGCGGGCACCTGGGCGACCTGGAAGCCTACGATGTGTTTATGGAGGGCATTCGGATTTTGCCCGCCAAATTCTACAAAGCCGGGCAGCCGAATGAGGAGCTGATTGAGATTATCGAGGCCAACTGCCGGGTGCCGGAGAATGTGCTGGGTGATTTGCGGGCAATTGTGGGCACCCACCGCATGGCCATGCGCCAGTTGCAGGAGTTTATGGACGACTACGACCTCGACGACCTGGAGGTGCTGTCTGCCGCCATTCAGGATCGCTCCGAGGCGGCGCTGCGCCGGGCCATCACCGCCCTGCCCGACGGTGTCTACACTCACGAGGCCACTGGCGACGGCTATTTAGAGCCATTTATGCTCAAGGTCGCCATTCAGATCAACGGCTCGGCCATGCACTTCGATTTTGCGGGCAGTTCACCCCAGCAGCCCAATGCCGCCATCAACGCCGCCTGGAATATGACCTACGCCACTTCGGTCTACCCAATCAAGTGCATGCTGGTGCCCCATGTGCCCAACAACGACGGCCTGGTGCGCCCGCTCACCGTGGTTGCGCCGGAGGGTTCGATTGTGAACTGCACCTTTCCGGCCCCGGTGAAGGCAAGGGCCAAGGTGATGAAACATATCCCGCCGCTGATCTTCGGGGCACTGGCACCGCTGCTCCCCCGCGAGACTATCGCCGCCGCCGGGGGCATTTTCCCGTTTCACTTCAACGGCCACGACCGCCGCTTCGGGCGCTTCAATGTCCATGTGTTGCCCCACGGCGGCATGGGCGCGATGCACAACGCCGACGGCCATCCGCCGGTGGCCTACCCCCACAACAGTACCGTTACTCCGGCTGAGATTATGGAGTTGCGCTCGCCGGTGCTGATGCTGCGCAAGTCTCTGATTCCCGACTCGGGCGGAGCCGGGCGGCAGCGGGGCGGGCTGGGGGTAGAGTATGTGCTGAAGTGTGTGGCGGAAGGGCCAATCACCCTGACTATTCGCCCTGACCTTTTGCGCAACCCGGCCCCCGGCCTGTTTGAGGGCGGCTCCGGTGCGCCCGGCGCGGTCTTTGTGAATGGCGAACGGCTCGAGCGCTTTATCCCCATCCAGTTCAACCCCGGCGATATTTGTGTGCTGCGGGTGCCGGGCGGCGGCGGCTACGGCCCACCCCGCGAGCGGCCCGCTGACCTGGTGCGGCAGGACGTGGAACTGGGCTTTGTGAGCGCGGAGAGCGCACGCACCGTGTACGGGGTTGAGGTTTAGATGTTCACTGCGGCGAACGCGGCGGGATAAAGCGTTTGTATGCTCTGCGTCCTCCCCGTCCTCCGCGGTAAAAAGGATTTCGTATGCTGCTGACGCCCCGTGAGCAGGAGAAGTTGCTGATCTATGTGGTGGCCGACCTGGCCCGGCGACGGCGTGACCGGGGGCTGAAGCTGAATGTGGCCGAGGCCACCGCGCTGATTACTGAGGCGCTGCTGGAAGGGGCCAGGGACGGCAAGAGCGTGAGCGAGTTGATGGAGGCAGGCCGCCATGTCGTCAGCCGGGAGCAGGTGATGGACGAGGTGCCCGCGATGCTGCCGGTGGTGCAGGTGGAGGCGACCTTCCCCGACGGCACCAAACTGATCTCGTGCCACGACCCAATTATCTGATTGCAGATTGCAGATTGCAGATTGCAGACTATTTCTGGCTTCCTCGATCTCCAATCTGCAATTGTCGGAGGCTGCATGGCTGGTGAGTCCAATAATCGCTACCTCCTGCGGGAGGAGCCGGTGGAAATTAACGCCGGGCGGCAGACGGTGACGCTGGCGGTGCAGAACCGGGGCGACCGACCGATCCAGGTTGGTTCCCACTTTCACTTCTTTGAGGTCAACCGGGCGCTGCTGTTTGAGCGCGAACAGGCCCTGGGCATGCGCCTCAACATTCCGGCGGGCACGGCGGTGCGCTTCGAGCCAGGCGACACCCACACGGTGGAACTGGTGGAGTTGGGCGGGCTGAAGCGGGCGGTGGGTTTTAACAACCTGGCCGACGGTAGCACCGCTACGGTCGGCGGCAGGCAGACAGCCCTGGTTCGCGCCCGCGAGCGGGGCTTCCTGTGATCCGCGAAGGACGCGAAGAGCGCAAAGTTTTGATAACACGATGATATGATGATGAAAATTACGCAGTACGCAGTATGCAATACGTGACTGG
>JALONX010000873.1 GCA_025454695.1 Chloroflexaceae bacterium | reverse complement strand
AGGAGCCGGCAGGGGCGGCCCGGCGCAACCTTACGGTGCTACTCAACCAGCTGCGGCGGGCCCTGCCTGCGCCAGAAGCGGTGCAAACGCTTGGCGACAGCATTGCCCTTGATCCGACCCACCTGCAGAGCGACGGCCCCACCCTGGCCGCCGAACTACCGCTGGCCATCGTCAACCAGCAGTATGACCATGTGGCAGCGCTGCTGAGTCGCTACCGGGGGCCGTTTCTGGATGGCTTTACACTGCCAACCAGCCCGGAATTTGAACACTGGATAGAGCAAGAGCGCCAGGCCTGGGAGCGGCGCTACCTCGATGCCCTGGCTGCCCTGGTGGCGGGGGCCAGCCAGCAGGGCGACTATGCCGTGGCGATTGCCGCCGCCCACCAGGCCCTGGCCACCGACGAACTGGCCGAAGACATGCACCGCCAGCTGATTGAACTCTATGCCGCAAGCGGCGACCGCAGCGCCGCCCTGCGCCAGTTCGAGCGCTGCTGCGTGGTGCTGGAACGGGAACTGGGGGTTGGCCCGCTGCCCGAAACCCAGGCCGTTTACGAGGCGGTACGCGATGGTTCCTTTGGGCTGGTGGCCCGTGCCGTGGGCGAACCCGACGCCTGGCCCAGGCCAACGATTCTGCAACTGGCGCCGCCCCGCGCCTGCATGCAGCCCATCGAGACGGCCACCAACCTGCCCCAACTCCCCGCCCTGGCCGCGCCGCTGATTGGGCGGGAAAACGAACTTAGCGTGGTGACGAACCTGCTGAACCAGGGCCAGCGCCTCATCAGCATCACCGGGCCGGGCGGCAGCGGCAAAACCCACTTCGCTCTGCAACTGGCCTGGCGCAGCTACACCAACTTCGCCGATGGAGCCGTGTTTGTGGCCCTGGCCCCGCTCCACGATGCTGCCCAGGTGCCCGCCGCCATCGCCCAGGGCCTGGGTATTCAGCAGCGGGGCGATCTGCCGCTGGTCACCGCCCTGCGCAGCTATCTGCATGAAAAACAGCTGCTGCTAGTGTTAGACAATATCGAGCATCTGCCGGGCGCAATCCCCCTGGTGGGCGAACTGCTGGCGGCAGCGCCCGGACTGCATATCCTCGTGACCAGCCGGGTTGTGCTTCGGCTGCAAGGCGAACAGCTCTTCAGCCTGCCGCCACTGCCCTGCCCCGACCTGGCCAACATGCCACCGCTTGAAACACTGGCCCATATACCAGCCATGGCGCTGCTGGTGGCCCGCACCCAGGCCCTCAACCCGGTCTTTCAGCTCAGCAGCGAGAACGCCACCGCCCTGGCCAGCATCTGCATCCACCTGGATGGGCTGCCGCTGGCGCTGGAACTGGCCGCCGCCCGCCTCACCATGTTGTCGCCCCAGGCCCTGCTGCGGCGGCTCGACCACCGCCTGGCCCTGCTCACCAACGGCTCGCGCGACTTGCCCGACCGCCAGCAAACCCTGCGGGCCACCATTGACTGGAGCTACCGCCTGCTTGATCTGCGGCAGCGCATGGTGTTTGAACAGCTGGCCGTTTTTGCAGGCGGCTGGACACTGGAAGACGCCGAGATCCTTGACCAGGCGATTGCCACTGGAACCGCCGCTTCGCAGCAGGACTCACTGCTCGATACGCTCACCACGCTGGTGCAGAACCATCTCATCCAGCAGCAGCTGGATGCCAACGACGAGCCGCGTTTCACCATGCTAGAAACCCTGCGCGAATATGCCCTGGAGCGGCTCAACGAGCGCGGCACCCACAGCGTGGTGGCCCAGGCCCACGCCCACTACTTCGCCGCCCACATCGAATGGCTGGCCGACCAGCTCAAGGGGCCAGCGGCGGCCCGCTGGTTTGCCCGGCTGGATGCCGATTACCCCAATATCCAGGTGGCGCTGGCCTGGCTAGCGCTGCATGGCAAACACGAGCTGTTGCTGCGTTGTATTGTGGGGCTTGGGCACTTCTGGAATGTGCGCGGCTACATCCACGAAGGCTGCCAGTGGATTGAACGCACGCTGCCACTGCTGGCCCACACCGAGCTAGCTGGCATTGAGTCTGCTTCCATCCCGCTGCGAGCCAGAGCCTACGCCACCGCCGCCCAGTTGATGATTCTACAGGGCGATTATGGCTCGGCCCGTGCGTATCAAGGGCTGGCAGTGGCCCTGTGGCGTGAGCGCGGTGATGAACGGGCGCTCACGCTGGCCATGCTGATATTCAGCGCCACCTACCGCTTGAGCGGAGAGAGTGACATGGCCTGGCAGATATTTGTTGAAGCTGCCAAACAGGCCGAGCAACTCGGCGACCCGGAGGTGCTGGCCAAACTGGCCGTCTACCGGGCGCGGCAGGCCCGCCACCAGGGCGATGCCCAGGCCGCCCGCACATGGTTCGAGCAGGCCCTGGCCCACTACCACCAGCGCGGCGACCAGTGGGGCAAAACCCACATTCAGCTCGATGTGCTGCCAATGCTGCTGGCGCTGAACGAGGTGGAAACGGCCCAGCGGTATGCCGACGAAGTGCTGGCCTTCGCCCAGGCCCTCAACAGCTGGACGCTGCTGGCCGATGTGCTCAACGACCTGGGCGAGATCGCCCGCTTTCGGCAAGACTATGGAGTGGCAGCCCACCACTACCAGGCCAGCCTGCGCCACTACCGCCAGATGGGCAACAACGCCAATGTGGCCCGCCTGCTGCACAACCTGGCCTTTGTGGCGCTGCGTCAGGGCGATGTGAGTCACGCTCGCAACCTGTTTATAGACGCACTGCACATGTTTGAGCGTCACGGTGTGGAACGGGGCATCCCTGAAGCCCTGGCCGGGCTGGCCAGCCTTGCCGCCGTGCAGAACCAGCCGCTACGGGCCGCCCACCTGTGGGGTGCCGCC